>NZ_JBJIAL010000029.1:0-66862 GCF_045310895.1 Mycobacterium sp. SMC-18 | reverse complement strand
CACTGCTGCACCGTCAACGTCCGATCCTGACCATCGACCAGGCTCAGCTCATTGTCCAGACCCGCATGGGACGTCCCTGCCCCCGCGCCCAGGAACGGCGACGACACCGCTGTGGTTCCCCCGAGATCGTGGAGGGTTCCTTATGCCGCTTCCGGCGTGATGTTGGATTCCCTGATCTCGTAGTTGACCGGCGATAGCCCGTCAGCGGCGCTGTGCCGACGCTGGTGATTGTAGAAGGTGTAACACCAATCGATCACCACAGCCTGCGCGTGAACGGTATCACGGAACTTATTGCGGGATAACACTTCCCATTCCAATGAAGAGAAGAACGCTTCCGCGGCGGCGTTATCGAAACACGACCCCACACGGCCCATCGACTGCCGAATACCCAAGGTCCGGCACAACGTGGTGAACACCTTCGCGGTATAAGTGCTGCCGCGATCGGTGTGAAATATGACCCGTTCGGACTCCTCGTCGCGCCAGATCGCTTGGCGGCCACCGCGGGCGACTACGGCCATGTTGATCGCCGCGCACGCCAACTCGGCATCCGGGTGCAGTCCCATCGCCGCCCCCAACAACCGCCGACTGTAGAGGTCGATCACCGTCGCCAGATACAGCTTCTGCCCGCACTCGGTGGGAATCTCGGTCATATCGCCCACCCATTTACAGTTCGGCGCGGCCGCAGTGAAGTCCCGTTTAACCAGGTCAGGGACCTTCGGCGCCGTCTTGTCCTGCTTGGTCAGCCCACCCCGGCGGCGGATCTTGCGGGCCACCAAACCTTGGCGGCGCATCGAATCGGCCACCGTGTTCTCCGATACCTGCCAGCCCAGATCCCGCAGGTCAGCGACCAGCCGCGGCGAACCGTGCAACCCCTTGGCCGCCGTGAACGCCTCAGCGACTGCGGCATCGAGTGCCACGCGGCGCCGATCGGTGTCGGTGTGCACCCCATCATGGTTGCCGGCGCGGCCGAGCCACTTGTAGAACCACGACACACCAACACCCAACAGCGCGCACGTGATCGTATGGGGCACACGGTATTTGGTCCTCTGGTCGGCGATGAAGCGTGCCACGCTCACTTCGTCGCCTCCTTCACCCACAGGACCACCGATCGCTTGAGGACATCACGCTCCATCCTCAGCTCCGCCACCTCGGCGCGCAGCCGCTTAAGTTCGGCCACATCGTCCTTGGACATCTCACCGCGGCCCTCCCGCGCTTCCCGCGCCCGGGTCACCCAGTTGCCCAGGGTGCCCTCGTTCACCCCCAGATCCCGAGCCACCGCCGCGATCGACTTACCCGTCTCCTCGACGATCCGGACCGCTCCCTCACGGAACTCCCGGTCGTACTTCTTCCGCTTCTCTGACATCGCTACTCCTTATAGCTGATGCCTCCACGGTCTCGGGGGAAGGTCACCGCCGCTGCCATCGCCAACAGCACCCGACCAACCACCCTCATGCTCTCCCCAACCTAGCCGGTGGCGCTAATACGCCATCCGTGCAACGGTCGCAAGATGTCCATATGTGTCCGATGGGCGAATTCGCATGTTGCTCTTGCCAATTCCACATCATTGAACACGAAATTCATGGACGGTTCGCGAGCTGGTGGCGGTGGAGCGGGTCAGGAACGTGCGGCCGGGGGTGGCGTCCCGGAAGGCGACCGGGTGGTGGTGGCCTGGGTGAATGCCAGCTTCCATGGAACCTCCGTCAACTAAGTGAAAATTGTTTTCATTAATGGCTGCCGACGATACCCGACACCCAAGGGCTTGTCGAAAATCGTTTCCAATAGGCGGCGCCTCAATGACCTCACGTGGCATGCCGTCCGCCGGTAACGTTTCCACCGTGCCGGAAGCGGCGACGGATGAACTGGCCTCGCTGGGGTTCTTCTCCAGTTGATCCGCCCCTGAACTACCCCAGGTTTTGTTCCGATCCGTATTGGAGGATTGGAATCATGCCGAAGCAGTATCCGCCGGAAATCCGGCACAAAGCGGTCCGCTTGGTGGCGGCGGTCATGGAGGAAGACTCGGTGCTGACCGAGTACGAGGCGATCCGCCGGGTCGCGGCCAAGATGCATGTGGCCGAGGAAACCGTGCGCCGGTGGTTGCGCAAGGCTCAGGTCGACGCTGGCGAGCGTACGGGCACCACCAGCGCCGAGCACGCGGAGATCCGTCGGCTCAAGCGTGAGCTCGCCGAGGCCCGCCGGGCCAACGAGATCCTCAAAGCCGCGTCGGCGTTTTTTGCCGCAGAGCTCGACCGCCCCACGACGAAATGATCGCGTTCATCGACACCTATCGCGGCCAGTTCGGGGTCGAGCTCATCTGCCGCACCCTGGGTGCCACACTCGTGGGCTGGATCACCTCACGTGGCTACCGTGCCGCCAAATCCCGTGGGGCGTCGGCACGTTCGATCAGCGACGCGCAACTGGTCGACACCATCAGGACCCTACACAAGCAGAATTTCTCGGTGTATGGGGTGAAGAAAATGCATGCTGTCGCTTGCCAAGGTGATGGGACCACCTGATTGCCAGGGGGATGGGACCACCGTGGCGCGTTATTGAGGATGCTCGTTGGCCTGGTCTGGGTCAAGCTGGCCGGGCGGGTGCGTTGGCGGTAGGACGGTCCTTCGATGACCAGGGTGTGGGCGGTGGCGGTGAGGCGGTCGATCGCTGATTGAGCCAGCAGGGTGTCGGCGGTCATGGTCAGCCATTCGGCGGGTTCTCGGTTCGAGGTCACGATGGTGGTCTTGGCGCGGTGGCGTTCGACGATGATTTCGTAGAAGTCGCTGGTCTCGGTGGCGCCGAGCGGGCGCAGGGCGAAGTCGTCGATGATGAGGACGTCGATGGCGGTCAGGCGGCGGATTTCGGTGTCGACGGTGTTGTCGAGGCGGGCGGCGCGCAGCCGGGTGAACAGTTTGTCCGATCGGGCGAACAGTACGGTGTGGCGTCGTCGAATTGCCATGTGCCCCAATGCTGTTGCCAGGTGTGTTTTGCCGACGCCGACGGGGCCGAGGATAATCGCGGATTGGCCTGCGTCAAGGAATCGCAGGGAGGTCAGGTCCCCGAGCAGGGTGCGGTCATAGCGCAAGTCCTCTTGTGTGGTCTAGGTGTCGAACCGCATGCTCGGGTCGAGTCCGGCCTTGGCGGATCGTAGTGCCGCGGAACGGGATTCGCGTCGGGTGACCTCGTCGGCGAGCAGTGTTTCGAGGAACCCGATGTGGCTGAGCTTGTGTTGACGGGCCAGGGCGGCGCGGTCGGGCAGTGTGTCGGCCAGGGCACCGAGTTTGAGGGTCTTCAGTAGCCGGAGCAGGTCGGTGCCGACCGGGTCTGCGGCGCTGCGGGGGGTGCTGGTCATGTCAGTTCTCCTCGGCGGGGGTGTTGGGGACAATGGTCAAAGTGTTTGTGGTGGTGGTGAATTCGGCTGGATCGCGGGCGAATCGGGTGGCGCCCTGCCCGACGGCTTGTGGTAGTGCCGGGGCGGTGTTCTCGGTGGCCCGCTCCAGCATGGAAGCGATCTTGTTGACCGAGACGACATCGAGCTCCAGTGACAGCGCGCACGCCGCCTCGACCCGGTCGGCGCCGTAGCGGCGCACCAAGCCCTGCAGCCGGTAGACGGTGCGCATCCGGGTCCATGGCAGCGGGTCATCCAGGATGCGTTCGGCGTAGATCCCGATGTTCGGACCGGCCGCGGCGCAGGTGGCGATCAGCGCGGACAAGTCCCGCAGTGCGTACCCGGCCTTGCGCTCGGGCAGATCGTCGCGGTCGGTGCTGCGCCCCCCTGGGCGTTGGCGGGGATGGATTTCACCAGTGTGCCGCGGTGGTAGAACTTGACCAGCTCACTGTCGGCACGCACATCCAGCGTGGTGCCGATCCACTGCTCGGGCAGCGAGTACAACGCTTTGCCGACCTCGGCGTGAAAATCCTTGTGCACCTTCACCTGTTTGAACACCGGTACGTCGTAGGCTCCCGGCGCCGGCAGCAGCACCGGGGCTTCCTCGGCGGTGAACACCTCCAGTGGGCGCGCGCAGGTGGTGCCGTGGATACGGCTACCAGCGGTCCGTGCGCACCACGTCGCCGCGGCCTGCTGCGCCGCATCGAGACTGGTGAAAGTCTCACCGTCCCAAAAGTTTCGGCGCACATGCTGCACCACGCGTTCCACCCGGGGTTTGTCTTTCGGGGACCGCACCCGCGCCGGGTCGGTGAGGAACCCGGCATGGGCGGCGTAGTCGAGCCACCCCTGGGTGAATCGCGGATTGAGCGCGTCCGCGGCGGCGATCACCGGTTTCAAGTTGTCGGGGATCAGCACCGCGAACACACCCCCGAAAAACGCCCACGCCGCCTGGGCGCCGGCGATCACCGCGGCCAGGGTCTGCGAATAGGACAGCCACACGAACATGTGACGGGAGTACACGGCGGTGAAGATCAACGCATGCACCCGCCGGCGCCGTCCATCGGTGGCGTCGGTGAGCATCCCGAGATAGCCGAAATCGATCTGGCACTCGATCCCCGGGTCACCGTCAGCGACCCGCACGGTGGTGTCTTTGCGGCCGAAACCGCAACGCTCACTGGCGAATCGGTGCAATGTGCGATACGGCACCACACAGCCCTGCCGGGCTAACAGGGTATGGATCTTGGTGACCGTCAACGGCCGCTGCTCACCCTTACCGGCCACCCACGCGCGGATCTGCTCCTCGAACGCGACGAGTTGCTCCCACGCCGCACCATGGCCGTTCAGACGGGCCGGACGCACCGCTTCGGCGACCGCCCCGACCAACCCGTCATCGATGGCGCTCACGTCGTCACTGCGGCGTAACCCGGCCGCCTGGGCGGCCTCGACGTAGCGGCGCACCGTTTTTCGGTCCACGCCGCAATGAGCGGCGATGGTGCGGTATCCAGGTGCGGGCAGCCCCGCCACCCCCAGCCACACCCGAAGTACTTCCCTGATCTCGTTCACACTGACCTCCCGAAAAGCCATGCCGCCGACCTCCGTGACTTGCGCTGTCACGGCGATCGAACGAACAAATGAAGGGACCACCGACGCGGCGCGCCGGTGGTCCCATAACCGGCAATCCAGGTGGTCCCATCACCCTGGCAAAAATCAGATCAGAGTGGTCCCAAGCTCATGGCAGGCGACACATGCTCTGATGCGGCGGGAAGGCTACGCCGTCGGCCGTGAACAGACCCGCCGGCTGATGCGCCTGGCCGGGGTACGCGGAGTGCACCGCGGGCGGCGGGTGTTCACCACCCACGTCGATCCTGATCTGACCAAACCGAAGGACCTGGTGAAGCGCAATTTCTTTGCCACCCAACCGAATCAGCTGCGGGTGGTCGACATCACCTAATGGGAGAGTCGGATTTCGTTCCGACACGCAGGAGGCGAACCGGCAGGGGTCACTGAGATTTCACCGATCCGGGCGCAGTCTGGCCGGTGAGCTGCCGGCAGGTGATCACTGCATGTGATGACACGGACGCGTCAGAGATCTCTTATGTAGACGGTGACCCTGCCGGTCCGCCACGAGGTACGTGATCGGCTAGTGAGATGCCGCGCCATCGAGCGCTGTCCATTAGGTCGCCGCACCAGCCTCGAGCTCAACGAAGGAGAACACGCGGCAACTGGAACGGAGACAACTACATGACGCTGACCTGCGGGGTCGACTGGGCCGAGGTGGTGCTTGGCCAACGGCCAGATGTGGGACGACATCGCTGCCTGGCCACACCGAGAGCAGGAAAATCCGGCCGCTGCTTGACAACTCACTCGCGTGGGATGTCTACGTCCGATTGGCCGGCGGGGCGTTCGTGGACACCGCGTTCGCCATCGACGCCTACGCCGGGCGGATCGTGGGCTGAGAATGCGCCACCGGCAACACCGACATATTGGTGCGGACCACCATCACCCAGGCCGCAGCACTGCGGGTTGTTCGAGTGCTTCCTTCCAGTTGGTGACCACCTGCCCTTCCACGAGGCGTCCAGGGGCTGTGCGGCCCTGTTTCTGGCCGCGTTCCTTGGCCCGCTCGGCGGCGCGTTTGTCTTCGATGTTGCAGATCGCCAGCCACAGCAATTTGACCACTGCGGCGTCGTTGGGGAACTGGCCGCGGTGCTTGATGATCTTGCGCAACTGATATTCAACGACTCGATTGAGTTGGTCGTGTAGATCACCCGGCGCAGCTCGGGCGGGAACGCCAAAAACGGGATGAACTGCTCCCATGCCCGTTCGAAAACCATTGTCACCGTTGGGTTCTTCTTCCCCAGCTCCGAGGCGGCGAACGCGTCCAACTCGACGCGGGCAGCGTCGGCATCGGCTGCGGTGTAGATCGGCTTGAGCGCCGCGGCCACGGCCTTGCGGTCGCCGTAGGACACGAACCGCAGCGCGTTGCGGAGTCAGGTGCACCACGCAGGTCTGCACCGCGGCCTGCGACCAGGTCGCGGCGATCGCCTCCGGAAAGCCCGTGAGCCCGTCGCAGCACACGATCAGCACGTCCTTGACACCCCGATTGGCCAGGTCCGCGCACACCGACGCCCAGAACGAGGCACCTTCATTGGGCTGGACCCAGATCCCCAGAACGTGCTTGACCCCGGCCATATCCACGCCCACCGCGATGTGCGCGGCCTTGTTGCGGGTGTGGCCACCGTCTTTGACCTTCACGATCATCGCGTCGAGGTAGATCACCGGATACAGCGGCTCCAACGGCCGGCGCTGCCAGGCCAGCACCTCATCGGAGATCTCTCGTCGACGATCTTGGAGATCGTCTCATGCGACACTTCGGTCCCGATCGTCGACGCGAGGTGAAATGTTGTTCAGCTGTGGTGCGGCGGGACGTTTTCCCGTAGCCAGCGATCCCGGTCACCATCCCCCGAATCTGGCTGATCGTTACATTCGTCCCGGGTAACGTCCGGCAAAACGTCGCCGAACACCTTGTTAACTAGGTCGCGCGAGGGCTGTGTATCGCTCATCACAAGCCACCACGAGTGTGATCAAGATCACACCTTTGCCAAATTGAAGGGTTCAGGTGGGACGAGCCCATGACCACTCCGTTCGACCATCGAGCCCCATGGGAGCTCAGCTATCAGATGTCCAGGCTGGACAGCTGCGCGATGATGTACGCCGCCAACGGCCCCAGCGTCGCCATACCGTCGCGCACCGACGCACGCGAGCCGGCGATGTTGACCACCAGCGTGCTTCCCGAGACGCCGGCAAGGCCGCGCGACAGGCCCGCGTCCGAGATACCGGCCGCCAACCCCGACGACCGCAGCGCCTCGGCGATACCGAGTAGCTCGCGATCGAGCATGGTGCGGGTGGCTTCGGGAGTCACATCCCGGGGGCTGACGCCGGTGCCACCGACGGAGATGACGAGATCGACACCACCGATCACCGCGGTGTTGAGGGCGTTGCGAATCTCGATCTCATCGGCGGGGACCACGACGACGCCGTCGACGAGGAAGCCGGCCTCACCGAGCAGTTCGGTGACCAACGGGCCGCTGTGATCCTCTTCGCCGTGCGCGGTCCGGTCATCCACGACCACGACGAGAGCGCGCCCGGCCAATTCCCCTGCCTGTTCCATGCCTGTCACCGTATATCCCGCCTCTGACATCGAACTCGGCCCTGCACTCATCACTGTTGCGCCTTTCCCAGGGTCACCTGAACGGTCTGCGGTTTGCCCGCGGTGTCGAGGTAGGTCAACGTGACCTTGTCGCCGGGCGCCTTCGAGCGCACGGCAGCTACCAGCGCGTCGGCGCTGCTGATCACCCGGTCGTCCACCTTGGTCACCACCACACCACTCGGCAGACCGGCCGACTGAGCCGCCCCACCGTTGGTGACGTCGACGATCTTGGCCCCGTCGATGGCCTTGTCATTACCCACCTGCACGCCGAGCGACGCATGGCTGGCGATGCCGTTCTTGATCAGCTCGTCGGCGATGCGCTTGGCCTGGTCCACCGGAATGGCGAAGCCCAGGCCGATCGAACCGCTCTGCGACTGGCCGGAATCCCCGCCGAGCGTCGCGATCGCCGAGTTGATGCCGACCAGCTCGCCGCTCATGTTGACGAGCGCGCCACCGGAGTTGCCGGGGTTGATCGCGGCGTCGGTCTGGATGGCGTCCAGCACGGTGTTCTGGTTCTTGGCATCGCCGCCGGCGGCGACGGGGCGATTCAGCGAGCTGATGATGCCCTCGGTCACCGTGCCCTGCAGACCCAGCGGCGAACCGACGGCCACCACCTGCTGACCCACCACCAGGTTGGACGACGATCCCAGCGCGATGGGCGTCAGGCCCGAGACGCCCTTGGCCCGCACGACTGCGATGTCACTGCTCGGATCCGTCCCGACGATCTGGAACGTCGCGGTGCTACCGGTGTTGAACGTGACCTTGGTCTGCACCGGCGGAGCCCCGGGCGGCGGGGCGTCTTTGGCACCGGCCACCACGTGGTTGTTGGTGAGGATGAGCCCGTCGGCGGACAGGATGATGCCCGAGCCCTCTTCGGACGCCCGGCCCATGTCGGTCTCGAGCTTCACGACGCTGGGCACCACCTTGGCGGCGACCTGCTCCACCGAACCGATCGGCGCGTTCCCGGCGTGCTGCCCGCGCGCCGAACCGCCCAACGAGGTCGAATTGCTCGAGTAGTCGGGCTGCGCCAGCATCACGATGCCGCCGCCGATACCCGCGGACACCAGCGCCACCGCCGCCATTCCGGCGATCAAAGGGCCTGTGCGGGAACGGTTTTGCGGCCGTGGCGCGATCGAAGGCCGGCCGTTGGGCGAGCCGTTGCGGTACGGGTCGTACGGCTGCGAGCCGTACTGACCCGTCGAATACTGGCCGGTGGTGTACGAGCCGGTCTGGTGCTGCCCCGTCTGGTACTGACCGGTCTGGTAGCTGCCGGTGGGGTACTGCCCGGTGTTCTGCTGCTGGCCGGCGTAGCGCCAGTCGTATGACGACCCCTGCTGCGGCGACGCGCCGTAGCCGGGCGCGGACTGATAGGAATCAGGACGCCGACCGGACTCGGGCTGCTGCGAGTACCTCGGGTGATTCGTCATTACTGGTCGACACTCTTCCTGTATTTCCGATCCGTTGCCGGGACAACGAACGACATGACCTGACGGTGCCCTTTCGGGCTGAGAATCCACTGAGACACCACAGGCCGCACCCTAGACTTCCTCCCCCGTCCGGGCAGGTTCATTTTCCGTGGTCACGCCCGTTACGTCCAGCCCAGAGGGCCGGTGTGTTGCGGTCACGCCGGAGGGTCGCCCGGGCAACACGAGATGGATCGATGTGCCCGGCGGTGTCCCGCCCGGCACGGTGTCCTCAATCCGCAGTGCGCCACCGTGTTTGAGCACCACCTGCTTGACGATGGCCAGTCCCAGACCGGAGCCGGGCATCGCCCGTGCCGTCGTCGATCGGTAGAAGCGCTCGAACACCAGCGCCCGCTCCTGCGGCGGAATGCCCGGCCCCCAGTCGGACACCACCAGCTCGGCATGCGTCGGATTGATGCGGCCGAGCCGGACCCGCACCACTGAACCGGCCGGACTCCACTTGGCGGCGTTGTCGAGCAGGTTCAGCACCGCCCGGGACAACCCCGCCCCGTCGCCGTACACCTGCCATCCGGCGATTTCGACGTCGAAGTCAATGTCATTGCGGCGGCGGCGAACTCGTTCCAGACTGCGCTCGACGACCTCGGCCATCTCGACGGGCTCGTGGACCGTCACCGCGGCGTCGTCGCGGGTCAGGTCGACCAGGTCGCCGACGAGGGTGGACAGCTCCTCGATCTGGGCGATGACGTCGGACTGCAGACCCGCCATCTCCTCCTCGGGGAACGGCGGCGCGCCGGGTGCCATGGCCGCCATCAGCAGTTCGACGTTGGTCCGCAGTGAGGTCAGCGGCGTGCGCAACTCGTGACCGGCGTCCGACACCAACCTGGCCTGCCGGTCTCTCGACTCGGCGAGCGCCCGCAACATCATGTTGAAAGCCTCTGTCAGCCTGGCCAATTCGTCATTGCCGTACACCGGGATGGGGCGCAGATCGTCGGTGCGGGCCACGCGTTCGGTGGCCTCGGTCAATCGGGCCACGGGTCTCAGCCCGGTCCGCGCGACCGTGCCACCGGCGATCGCGGCGACGGCCATACCGATTCCACCCACGATGAGCAAAATGGTGCCCAGCCGTTTGAGCACCTGGCTGGTGGGCCAGAGATTCTTCGAGATCAACAGCGAGTTACCCGACTGCAGATGCACCGCCAGCACGCGCTGATAGTTGGTGGTACGCAACGACATCAGCAGCTTGCCGGCGATGACGTCCTTCTCCGGCGTCCCGAGCGGCAGCGTCTGCCCCTGCTGATTCGCGGTGTAGATCGACTGGCCCGGGATGACGTACATCGCATTGACGTCCGAGTAGGCGGTGCCCTCGATGGCCTTGCCGGGGTCGACTGCCAGGGAACCGCTCTCGATGAGCAGTTGCGCGCGGCTGTGCAACTGGTTGTCGATGTCGCCGTACAGCGCCTTGGACACCACCACATACACCGCGACCGACATGAGGACGACGACCATCGCCACCATCGACATCGCGAGCAGCATCACGCGCCATTTCAGCGACACAGAGCTGGCGTCGTGTTGCACCGTGCCGTCCGGCGTCGCCGCCGGCATCTGCGGCACTTCCCGCATCTTCCGATCCACGGTTGCGCGAAGCTTGTCGAGCATCAGGGTGGCGTCTCACGCAGCACGTAACCCACGCCGCGCACGGTATGGATCAGGCGCGGTTCTCCCTCGGCCTCGGTCTTGCGGCGCAGGTACCCGACGTAGACCTCGAGGGCGTTTCCCGACGTCGGAAAATCGAAGCCCCACACCTCTTCGAGGATCCGGCTGCGGCTGAGCACCCGGCGCGGGTTGTGGATGAGCATCTCGAGCAGCGAGAACTCGGTCCGGGTCAGGCTGATCGACCGGGAGCCCCGGGTGACCTCGCGCGTCACCGGGTCGAGGCTGAGGTCGGAGAACGTCAATGCCGCCGACTCGGCGCCGTCGGCGGGGCCGGTACGGCGGAGCAGGGCCCGCATCCGGGCCAGGAGCTCCTCGAGCGCGAATGGCTTCGGCAGGTAATCGTCGGCACCGGCGTCGAGGCCGGCCACCCGCTCATCGATCGAGTCACGGGCGGTCAGCATCAGCACGGGCAGGTCATCGCCGCTGCTGCGCAGCTGACGGCAGACACCGCGCCCGTCCAGCCGGGGCATCATGTCGTCGAGCACGACAGCGTCGGGCCGGTCGCTGGAGATGCGCTCCAACGCCTCGACACCGTCTTGAGCCAGTTCGACCGAGTACCCGTTGAAAGTCAGTGACCGACGCAGTGATTCGCGTACAGCGCGGTCATCGTCGACTACAAGGATTCGCACAGGCACAGTCTCACCCCACCATCTGAGAGCGGACTGAGAAGACGCGCCACGCGGGCGCGAGAAAAACCGTCAGTCGGTTCAGGCGCGGCGGTCGAGGTCGATCAGACCCAGACGCGCGGCCTTGAGCAGGCGACGCGGCACCTTGTGTGCCTGACCTGCGACGTTCACGCTGACCAGGCCGGTGGCCTCGGCCTTCCACTGCGCGCGACGGCTACGGGTGTTCGAGCGCGACATCCTGCGCTTGGGCACAGCCATGATGTGCACCTCTCTGACTAAACGGAATTGCTTGCGGTCGGCCGCGTCGCGAACAAATAGGGCCTATGGCCTCTCTATTGCTTCTCACGTGCGCAGCGATTGCACCTCAGGATAGCCGTCGACCTGCGTAGGCTCCAAAACGTCGCCCCAACCGGGCAACACGCAACCCCCAGCCCCCTTGACTCGGTACCGCTAGTACCGACTAACCTCCCTACCGGTTGGTTGAACGACGGGAGTGTGTGTGACATCACCAGCAGTCCGGATCGGTAACTGCTCAGGGTTCTATGGCGACCGGCTGGCGGCGATGCACGAGATGCTCGCCGGGGGTGAGCTGGACTACCTGACCGGCGACTACCTCGCCGAGCTGACCATGCTGATTCTGGCGCGGGACCGGGCCAAGAACCCCGACCTCGGCTACGCCAAGACCTTCCTGCGTCAACTGGAGCAGTCGCTGGGCCTGGCCCTCGACAAGGGCGTGAAGATCGTCGCCAACGCCGGCGGCCTCAATCCGGCCGGCCTGGCAGCAGCGGTACGCGCCCTGGCCGACAAGCTCGGGCTGTCGGTCAACGTGGCACACGTCGAGGGCGACGACCTCGTGGCGCGTGCCGGCGAGCTCGGCTTCGGCACCCCACTGTCCGCCAACGCCTACCTCGGCGCGTGGGGCATCGTGGACTGTCTGAAGTCCGGCGCCGACGTCGTCGTCACCGGCCGGGTCACCGACGCCTCGGTGATCGTCGGACCGGCCGCCGCGCACTTCGGCTGGACCCGAACCGACTACGACGCGCTCGCCGGCGCCATCGCCGCGGGCCATGTCATCGAATGCGGCACTCAGGCCACCGGCGGCAACTTCAGCTTCTTCACCGAGATTCCCGACCTCATCCGCCCCGGTTTCCCGTTGGCGGAGATCTCCGCGGACGGGTCGTCGGTGATCACCAAGCACCCCGGCACCGGGGGACGCGTCAGCGTCGACACCGTCACCGCGCAGCTGTTGTACGAGATCACCGGCGCGCGCTATGCAAATCCCGACGCGACCCTGCGGGTCGACTCGCTGGAGCTGACGGCCGACGGGCAGGACCGCGTCCGCATCTCCGGCGTCCGCGGCGAGGCGCCGCCGCCCACGTTGAAGGTGTCGCTCAACAGCATCGGCGGCTTCCGCAACGCGGCGTCGTTCATCCTCACCGGCCTCGACATCGAGGCGAAGGCAGACCTGCTGCAGCGCCAACTGGAGGCCGCCATCACCGAGCGTCCGGCCGAGTTGCAGTGGACGCTGGCGCGGACCGACCATCCCGACGCCGACACCGAGGAGCGGGCCAGCGCCCTGCTGCACTGCGTGGTGCGCGACCCAGACCCGAAGAAGGTCGGCCGCCAATTCTCCGCGGCGGCAGTCGAACTCGCGCTGGCCAGCTACCCGGGCTTCACCACCACCGCACCCCCGGGCGACGGCCAGGTGTACGGCCTGTTCAAGCCGGGCTACGTCGACGCGGCCCTGGTGCCACACGTGGCGGTGCTGGCCGACGGCACCCGGACGGACATCGCGCCGTCCGCCGAGACGGTGGCACTGGGACCGGTCGACGATCCGGCCCTGCCGGAACCGCTGCCCGCCGGACCGGCCCGTCGCGCGCCGCTGGGCACCATCGCCGGGGCCCGCAGCGGCGACAAGGGCGGGTCCGCCAATGTCGGCGTCTGGGTGCGCACCGATTCCCAATGGCGTTGGCTGGCAAACACTTTGACGGTCGAGAAGCTGCGCGAGCTGCTGCCCGAGTCCGCCGAGCTGCCCGTGACGCGACACCTGCTGCCCAACCTGCGCGCCATCAACTTCGTCATCGAGGGCATCCTCGGCGAAGGCGTCGCGTACCAGGCCCGATTCGATCCCCAGGCCAAGGGCCTCGGGGAATGGCTACGAACCCGTCATCTCGACATCCCGGAGGAACTGTTTTCGTGAGCATATGGACCACGCCCGAACGTGACGCACTACGAAAGACCGTGCGCGCGTTCGCCGAACGCGAGATCCTCCCCCACGTCGACGAATGGGAGCGCAGCGGCGAGCTGCCCCGCTCGCTGCACGAGGCAGCCGGTGCGGCCGGCCTGTTGGGCGCCCAGGCACCCGAATCCGTCGGCGGTGGCGGCGGCGACGGCGCCGACGCCGTGATCGTCTGCGAGGAACTGCATTACGCCGGTGTGCCCGGCGGCGTCTTCGCGTCGCTGTTCACCTGCGGCATCTCCACGCCGCACATGATCGCCTCCGGCGATCAGCGACTGATCGACACCTACGTGCGACCGACGTTGCAGGGCAAGATGATCGGTTCACTGGCCATCACCGAGCCCGGTGGCGGCTCGGACGTCGGGCACCTGACCACGCGCGCCGACCGTGACGGCGACGACTTCATCATCAACGGCGCCAAGACCTACATCACCTCGGGTGTGCGCGCCGACTACGTGGTGACGGCGGTACGCACCGGCGGCCCTGGCGCGGCGGGTGTTTCGCTGATCGTCGTGGACAAGGACACGCCGGGCTTCACCGTCAGCCGCAAGCTGGAGAAGATGGGCTGGCGCTCGTCGGACACCGCAGAGCTGTCCTACGTCGACGTCCGCGTCCCGGCCACCAACCTGGTCGGGCCCGAGAACTCCGGCTTCCTGCAGATCGCCGGCGCGTTCGTCTCCGAGCGGGTCGGGCTTGCCGCGCAGGCGTATGCGAGCGCGCAGCGCTGCCTGGACCTGACCGTGCAGTGGTGCCGGGACCGCGAGACGTTCGGCCGGCCGCTGATCACGCGGCAGTCGGTGCAGAACACCCTCGCCGAGATGGCACGGCGCATCGACGTCGCCCGGGTCTACACGCATCACCTGGTGGAGCGGGAGCTCGCCGGGGAGACGAACCTCATCGCCGAAGTGTGCTTCGCCAAGAACACCGCCGTCGAGGCCGGTGAGTGGGTGGCCAACGCAGGCGTCCAGTTGTTCGGCGGCATGGGCTACATGGCCGAGTCGGAAATCGAGCGGCAGTACCGCGATATGCGCATCATCGGCATCGGCGGTGGCACCACCGAGATTCTCACCTCGCTGGCTGCCAAGACGTTGGGATTCCAGTCATGACCGCGCTCAAATCCACCCTCAATTCCGCGGCGGCCGGTTACACCGAGGCTGCCGCGGCGATGACGGCCAAGCTCGCGGAGCTGGATGCCGAGCACGCCAAGGCGCTGGCCGGTGGCGGCGCGAAATACGTTGACCGCCACCATGCCCGCGGCAAGCTGACCGCGCGCGAGCGCATCGAACAACTCGTGGATCCGGACTCGCCGTTCCTGGAGCTCAGTCCGCTGGCCGCGTGGGGCAGCGACTTCGTCGTCGGCGCCAGCCTTGTCACCGGCATCGGTGTCGTCGAGGGCGTCGAGTGCCTGATCGTCGCCAACGATCCGACCGTCAAGGGCGGCACGAGCAACCCGTGGACGCTCAAGAAGATCCTGCGCGCCAACCAGATCGCCCGCGAGAACCGGCTGCCGGTGATCTCGATGGTCGAGTCGGGCGGCGCGGATCTGCCCACGCAGAAGGAAATCTTCATTCCCGGCGGCGCGATGTTCCGCGACCTGACCCGGCTGTCGGCAGAGGGCATCCCGACCATCGCATTGGTGTTCGGCAACTCGACCGCCGGCGGCGCCTACATCCCCGGCATGTCCGATCACGTGGTGATGATCAAGGAACGCTCCAAGGTGTTCCTGGCCGGCCCGCCGCTGGTCAAGATGGCCACGGGCGAGGAGTCCGACGACGAATCCCTCGGCGGCGCCGAAATGCACTCCCGCACATCGGGACTCGGCGACTACTTCGCACAGGACGAGCTCGACGCCATCCGCATCGGCCGGCGCATCGTGGCCCGGCTGAACTGGCGCAAGCAGGGCCCGACGCCGGCGCCGGTGGTGCCGCCGCTCTATCCGGAAGACGAACTGCTCGGCATCGTCGGCGCCGATCTGCGCATCCCGTTCGATCCGCGCGACGTCATCGCCCGCATCGTCGACGGCTCGGACTTCGACGAGTTCAAGCCGCTGTACGGCTCGTCACTGGTGACGGGCTGGGCCAACCTGTGGGGCTACCCGGTCGGCATCCTGGCCAACGCGCGCGGCGTGTTGTTCAGCGAGGAGTCCCAGAAGGCCACGCAGTTCATCCAGCTGGCCAACCGGTCCGACACGCCATTGTTGTTCCTGCACAACACGACCGGCTACATGGTCGGCAAGGCGTACGAGGAAGGCGGGATGATCAAGCACGGCTCGATGATGATCAACGCCGTCTCCAATTCGAAGGTGCCGCACATCTCGCTGCTCATCGGTGCCTCCTACGGCGCCGGCCACTACGGCATGTGCGGCCGGGCCTACGACCCCCGGTTCCTGTTCGCCTGGCCCAGCGCGAAGTCCGCGGTGATGGGCGGAGCGCAGCTGGCCGGCGTGCTGTCCATCGTCAGTCGCGCGGCCACCGAAGCCCGCGGCGGCCAGGTCGATGAAGCCGCCGATGCCGCATTGCGTGCCGCCGTCGAAGCGCAGATCGACGCCGAATCACTGCCGGCGTTCCTGTCCGGCCGGCTCTACGACGACGGCATAATCGACCCCCGCGATACCCGCACCGTGCTGGGAATGTGCTTGTCCGCCATTGCCAATGCGCCGATCGAGGGGACGTCGAATTTCGGCGTCTTCCGGATGTGAGGAGCCTTCCGATGAGCGCTTGCGCGAAGAGCAGAGGACACAGTTCATGATTCGTAAGGTTCTCGTCGCCAACCGCGGCGAAATCGCCCGCCGCGTGTTCGCCACCTGCCGCCGGCTCGGCATCGGCACCGTCGCGGTGTACACCGACCCCGACGCGGCCGCCCCGCACGTCGCCGAGGCCGACGACCGGGTGCGGCTCGAGGGTCGCACCGGTTATCTCGACGCCGCACAACTGATCGCCGCGGCCAAGGCCTCGGGCGCCGACGCGATTCACCCCGGCTACGGATTCCTCTCGGAGAACCCCGATTTCGCGGCCGCGGTGCAGGATGCCGGACTGACGTGGATCGGTCCGCCAGTGGCGGCCGTGCAGGCCATGGGCTCCAAGATCGAGGCCAAGAAGCTGATGTCGGCGGCCGGCGTTCCGGTGCTGACCGAGCTGGACCCCGACACCGTCACCGCCGACCAACTGCCGGTCCTGATCAAGGCGTCGGCCGGTGGCGGTGGCCGCGGTATGCGCATCGTCCGCGAATTGTCCGCGCTGCCAACTGAAGTCGCGGCGGCGCAGCGCGAGGCCCAGTCCGCGTTCGGCGATCCGACGGTGTTCTGCGAGCGCTATCTGGCCAGCGGCCACCACATCGAGGTGCAGGTGATGGCCGATGCGCACGGCACGGTGTGGGCCGTCGGCGAACGCGAGTGCTCCATCCAGCGACGTCACCAGAAGGTCATCGAGGAAGCGCCGTCCCCGCTCGTGGAGCGGACGCCGGGCATGCGCGCCAAGCTGTTCGAGGCGGCCCGGCTGGCGGCGACCGCGATCGGGTACACCGGCGCCGGCACCGTCGAGTTCATGTCGGACGCGAACGGCGACTTCTTCTTCCTGGAGATGAACACCCGCCTGCAGGTCGAGCACCCGGTCACCGAGGAGACCACCGGACTGGATCTGGTCGAACTGCAATTGGACGTGGCCGACGGCGGTGCGCTCGCGGCGGAACCGCCCGCGACGCAAGGACATTCGATCGAGGCCCGGCTCTACGCCGAGGATCCGGCCAAGGACTGGCAGCCGCAGGCCGGCACGGTGCACCGATTCGAGGTACCGGGTGTGCGGACCGAGTTCAGCCTTTTGGGTCGGGCCGGAACGCGCGTCGACTCCGGCATCGTCGACGGTTCGGTGGTGTCGGTGTTCTACGACCCGATGCTGGCCAAGGTGATCTCGTTCGCGCCGACGCGCGACCGGGCCGCGGCGATCCTCGCCGATGCGTTGTCCCGCGCGCGCATCCACGGTCTGCGCACCAACCGCGACCTGTTGGTGAATGTGTTGCGGCACCCCGCGTTCCTGGCCGGTGACACCGACACCGCGTTCTTCGACACACACGGCCTGGCCGAACTGGCGGCACCGGCGGACACCGACGTCGCGCTGGCCGCCGTCGCCGCGGCCCTGGCCGATGCGGCACACAACCGCGCCACGGCAACGGTTTTCGCCGCGGCACCGAGCGGTTGGCGCAACCTCGCGTCGGGCTACCAGAGTCGTTCGTACAGTGACGCGGCCGGGGCCGAGCAGCAGGTTTGGTACCGATACGGGCGGGATGGCGTTGAGCTCCCCGACCGCGATGACGTCACCGTCGTCACTGCCGATCCCGCTCGAGTGGTGTTGTCGGTCAACGGAGTTGAGCGGTCGTTCGACGTCGCTCGATACGGCGCCGACGTTTTCGTCGACTCCCCCGCCGGTGCCGTGCACCTGGTCGCCCAGCCGCGATTCCCCGACCCGGACGCGGCCGTCGCCCAGGGCTCGCTGCTGGCGCCGATGCCCGGACTGGTGGTCCGGGTCGGCGCGGCCATCGGCGACCCGGTCACCGCCGGCCAGCCCCTGATCTGGCTGGAAGCCATGAAGATGGAACACACCATCGCCGCACCGGATTCCGGTGTGGTCACCGAACTCAACGTGCAACCCGGCCAACAGGTCGATGTCGGCGCTGTGCTGGCCCGGGTCGAAACCCCAGAAGGAGAATGACCATGTCTTTCATCGAATCCGACGAGCGCAAGGCGCTCCGCGAGGCCGTCGTCGCGATGGCCTCCAAATTCGGCCAGGACTACTTCCTGGAGAAGGCCCGCGCCGGCCAGCACACTGACGAATTGTGGGCCGAGGCAGGCAAACACGGCTTCCTGGGCGTCAACATGCCCGAGGAGTACGGCGGCGGCGGCGCCGGCATGTACGAGCTGAGCCTGGTCATGGAAGAGATGGCCGCCAATGGCTGTCCGCTGCTGATGATGGTGGTCTCGTCGGCCATCAACGGCACCATCATCTCCAAGTACGGCACCGAAGAGCAGAAGAAGCGCTGGGTCCCGGGGCTTGCGGACGGCTCGCTCACCATGGCCTTCGCGATCACCGAGCCCGATGCCGGCTCCAACAGCCACCGCATCACCACGACGGCGCGCCGCGACGGCGGCGACTGGATCCTGTCCGGCCAGAAGGTCTTCATCTCGGGCATCGACCAGGCCGACGCCGTCCTGGTCGTCGGGCGCACCGAAGACCACAAGACCGGCAACCTCAAGCCGGCACTGTTCGTGGTCCCGACCGATGCGCCCGGCCTGAGCTGGACCAAGATCGAGATGGAGATCATCAGCCCCGAGAGCCAGTTCCAGGTGTTCCTGGACGAGGTGCGACTGCCCGCCGATGCGCTCGTCGGCTCCGAGGACGCCGCGATCGCGCAGCTGTTCGCGGGCCTGAACCCGGAGCGGATCATCGGTGCGGCCATGGCCGTCGGCACCGGCCGGCTCGCGATCCGCACCGCGACCGAGTACGTCAAGACCCGTCAGGTATGGAAAGTCCCGGTAGGTGCTCATCAAGGCATCTCGCACCCGCTGGCGCAGATCCACGTCGAGCTCGAGCTGGCCAAGCTGATGATGCAGAAGGCCGCGACGCTGTACGACGCCGGTGAC
Source organism: Mycobacterium sp. SMC-18 (assembly GCF_045310895.1). Classification (NCBI taxonomy): domain Bacteria; kingdom Bacillati; phylum Actinomycetota; class Actinomycetes; order Mycobacteriales; family Mycobacteriaceae; genus Mycobacterium; species Mycobacterium sp. SMC-18. The sequence goes on along the minus strand of NZ_JBJIAL010000029.1, from coordinate 47,642 downwards.
GACTTCGGTGCCGCCGAAGCCGCCAACATGGCCAAGTACGCCGCCGGCGAGGCCTCGGTGCGCGCGGTCGATCAGGCCGTGCAGTCGCTCGGCGGCAACGGCCTGACGAAGGAGTACGGCATCGCCGCGGCGGTCACGGCGTCGCGACTGGCCCGCATCGCTCCGGTCAGCCGTGAGATGGTGCTTAACTTCGTGGCGCAGACCTCGCTGGGTCTGCCCCGTTCGTACTGACAGGAAAGTCTCATGACCGCACTGGTCCACTACTCCGTCGAAAACGGTGTCGCCCGGCTGACGCTGGACTCACCGCACAACCGCAATGCGATATCGACCGCGCTGGTGGACCAGTTGCGGCAGGGCCTCACCGATGCCGCTGACGATCCGGGCGTGCGGGTCGTGGTGCTCGGCCACACCGGCGGCACGTTCTGCGCCGGCGCCGATCTGAGTGAAGCCGCGGGGCGCGACCCCGGCGACCTGGCCACCGCCCGTGCGCTGGAGGCGGCCGGGTTGCTGCGGTCGATTCTGGAGCTGCCCGTACCGGTGATCGCCGCGATCGATGGTCACGTCCGCGCCGGCGGCATGGGATTGATCGGTGCCTGCGACCTGGTGGTCGCAGGCACCGCCAGCACTTTCGCCCTCACCGAGGCGAGGATCGGCGTGGCGCCCTCGATCATCTCGCTGACGCTGCTGCCGAAGATGACGGCCCGTGCGGCCGGTCGCTACTTCGTGACAGGCGAGAAGTTCGGCGCCGAGGAAGCCGAACGCATCGGCCTGGTGACCGTCGCAACCGATGACGTACCGGCGACCGTGGCAAAGCTGACGGCCGAGATCACCAAGGGATCACCGCAGGGTCTGGCCACCTCCAAGGCGCTGACCACGGCGTCGATCCTGGCTGATTTCGACCGCGACGCCGAGAAGCTGGCCAAGCAGTCGGCGCAACTGTTCGTCTCCGACGAGGCCCGGGAAGGCATGATGGCCTTCCTCCAGAAGCGGCAGCCGAACTGGAATAAGTGATCCATATCCCGTAACGGATGGGACATCGATGCGGCCACAGTTTGCCTCAACAGCCTTGCAAGTCGCTGTGATCGTCGTAGGCTCGAGTTGATGAGCACCCCAGGTTCGCGCGCACAGATGCGCGCCGCCGATACCGACCGGATCCAGGTCGCTCACCTCCTCAGCGATGCGGCCGCGCAGGGTCGGCTGCCGATGTCCGAGTACGAAGACCGGCTGAACCGCGCGTACTCCGCACAGACGTACGCCGAACTGTCGAAGCTGAGCGCCGACCTGCCGTACATCACCACCGCGCCGTGGGAAACCGGCGGCGAATGCCATCCCGCGCCCTCGACGCTGCTGCTGGCGATCATGAGCGGATTCGAGCGCCGGGGCCGCTGGAACGTGCCGCAGCGGCTGACGTCGTTCTCACTCTTCGGTGGCGGTGTCATCGATCTGCGCTACGCCGATTTCACGTCACCGGACGTCGAGATCCACTCCTACTCGATCTTCGGCGGGCAGACCATCCTGCTGCCGCCCGAGGTCAACGTCGACGTGCACGGCGTCGGTGTCATGGGTGCTTTCGACCACCTCGGCCAGCAGGGCACCCCCGGCGCCCCGCGCGTCACCATCCGCGGCTTCTCACTGTGGGGCCGCGTCGGCATCAAGTCCAAGAAGCGCAAGCCCCCGCCCGCCGACTAGCCGCCAACTCCCCTCCCCGCGAGCCTGCGCCGCCTACTCCCCTTCCCGCGAGCGGCCGTGTTTGTGCGGCGACACGCGGTATTTCGCGTACATTTTCGGCCCGCTCGCGGGCGACGAGCGTGCGTGTCTGCCACCAACACGCCGTCGCAGGCGTGCAATTTCGTCACGCTCGCGGCCGACGAGCGTCCACCTCCTGCACGGGTTCGACGGCGTGTCGCGGTACAGACACGGCCGCTCGCGGAAGGTGGTCAGCGACGAAGGTGGTCAGCGACGACTGGGTCAGCGACGACGCCGCCGCGAGCGCAGGTAGTCACCGACCACCGCGGCGCCCAATCCGTCGAGTTCGGGCACCACGACGCGGCCTTCGACGCGGCGAGCCACCTGGTCGATGAAGCGCGCCAGGCCGGGATCGCTGCCCAACCGGAAGATCGTGATCTGCGCCCCCAGCCGGGCCACCTCGTCGAAGCTGCGCACCGTGAAGGCGATGGTGCGCGGGTGCGGCGGGTAATCGAAGAACGTCTCGGTCCCGTTGCGGTACTGCTCGAGGTGCGCCGTCGGCTCGCCGTCGGTGACGACGAGGACGACCGGCTGTGCGTTGGGATGACGCCGCAGATGCCGGCCGGCGAGCAACAGCGCGTGGTGCAGGTTGGTGCCCTGCTCGTAGACGCCCTCCAGCCCCGTCAGTTCAGCCGCTGAAACCGTGCGGGCGTGCCGGCCAAAAGCGATGATCTGCAACGCATCTGACCGGAACCGGGTACTCACCAGGTGATTGAGCGCCAGCGCGGTGCGCTTCATCGGCAGCCATCGGTTCTCCATGACCATCGAGAACGAGGTGTCCACCAACAGCGCCACCACCGCCTGGGTGCGGGTCTCGGTTTCCGAGATCTCGACATCGTCGACGGTGATCCGCAGCGGCCCGTCGTCGCGCGTACCTGCCTGCCGCAGCACCGCGTTGGTCAAGGTACGGGTAACATTCCAGGGCTCGGTGTCGCCGAACTGCCACGGCCGGGTGGCACCGGTCAGTTCACCGGCGGCGCCGGCGCGACGGGTGTCGCGCTCGCCGTGTCGTCCGGAAAGCTGTTGTGCCACATCGCGGAGCGCGGCCTGGCCCAGCTGACGCATCGCCTTCGGGGACAACCGCCATTGCCCGTCGGAACCGCGGTCCAGGAAGCCCTGGTTCATCAGGGTGCGTTCCAGTTCCGCCAGGGCGCGGGCATCAACGGCGGCCTCGTCGCCCAGCTGTCGGGCGAGCATATCGAGATCGACGTCGTCCATCTGGGCACCGGCGTAGCTCTGCGAAAGTTGTTCCGCCAGTTGCTCCAACTCGGCGATGTCTTCCATCGCCTGCGCGGCCTCGCCCATACCCAGCGGGTTGTTGCCAGTGAAGCTCCGCTCGCCGGTCCAGTCCTCGCCCGGGCGAGCGGCCTGCAGGTTGGCGTCGAGCCGATCGAGTGCGTTCATCAGCGATGGCGATCCGAATGCCTGCTGCGCCAACGCATCCAGTTCAGCGCGTTGGTCGGGTGACAGACTATTGCGGAACCGCTGCGCGGCCGCGGCGCGCTTGGCCAGCGAGTCCAGCAGCTCGTCGACGTTCTGCGGATTCTCCGGGAAGAACTGGCCGTGCTTGGCCATGAAGTCTTGAAAGTCCTGCTGGGTATCCTCGCCACGAGAGTGCTTCTCCAACAGGCTGTTCAGATCGTCGAGCATGTCGTTGACGGCCTGACGATCCTCGTCGGTGGCGTTCTGGAGCGCATCCTTCATGCCGGCGAACCGTTGGTCCAGCATCTCCCGGCCCAGCAGATCCTTGATCTGCTCGTACTTCTGCCGTGCCTCGGCCGAGCGCCAGTCATATTCGGAGAGTTCCTGCACGGCCTTGGCCGGTGACGGCGACAACGACTCCAGCTGCAGCTCACCGAACCGCGCGTCATCGTCGAGCGCGCGGGCCAGCTCCTTGCGCTCGGCGAGCACCGCCTCGTCGAGCAGCTTCTTGATCTCCTGCAGGGTGCCGTCAAGGTTGTTGCGCGACAGCAACTCCCGACGGCGCCGGTTGGCCTCGGCGGCAAGCCGGTCGGCGCCGCGCATGTTCTGGGTACCCCGGCGCAGCAGCTCGGACAGGGCGCGCCGGGGCGATGCGCCCTCCATGACGTCCTGTCCGATCTGCTCCAGCGCCTCCCGCAGGTCGACGGGAGGCGCCAGCGGGTCGGGCCCGCCGGTGTAGCGCGAATACCGCGAGAGGTGGTTAGCCATATACCGTTTCGCCGTCGTCAGAGGTCTTGTCGATGCGCTTGGCCAGGTACAGCGCTTCCAGCGCCAGCTCGACGGCGGCCGCCTTCTCGCCGTCGGACTGCGCGCCCAACCGGTCGGCGATTGCATCGATCACCGGCAGGTCCGGCAGCGCGGCCAGGACGTCCTTGGCCGACACCCGCTCGCCCGTCGTGACCGGTGAATCTCCTTCCACCGCAGCGACGAGAGAACCGACGTCGATGCCGCCGAGCAGGCGCTGCGCGGTGTCCGCCGTGGCCCGCCGCAGCAGGTGCTCGAGGACGGCCTGCTCGCGCCCTTCCTCACCGGACTCGAATTCCAGCTTGCCGCGCAGCACGCCGATGATGGTCTGCAGGTCGACCACGCGAGCGACCGGATCCTGTTCACCCAGAATCGCGGAGCGGTGCTGGGCCGCGGCGCCGACGGTTTCGGCCGCGGCGATCGCGAAGCGGGCCGAGACGCCGGAGCGCTGATCGATCGACTGCGACTCGCGCAGGTACCGGGCGAACCGGGCCAGGATCTGCAGCAGGTACTCCGGGACCTCGGCAGCCAGGTGCGCTTCCTGCTTGATGACGCCGACCTCCGCGTCGAGCTCCAGCGGGTAGTGGGTGCGGATCTCGGCGCCGAAGCGGTCTTTCAGCGGCGTGATGATGCGGCCACGGTTGGTGTAGTCCTCGGGGTTGGCACTGGCCACCACGAGCACGTCCAGCGGCAGGCGCAACGTGTAGCCGCGCACCTGGATGTCGCGCTCCTCCATCACGTTGAGCATGGCGACCTGGATGCGCTCGGCGAGGTCGGGCAGCTCGTTGATCGCGACGATGCCGCGATGCGCCCGCGGGATGAGTCCGTAGGCGATGGTTTCCGGGTCACCCAGACTCCGCCCCTCGGCCACCTTGATGGGGTCGATGTCGCCGACGAGGTCGGCGACGCTGGTATCGGGCGTCGCCAGCTTCTCGAAGTAGCGCTCGCTGCGGTGTTGCCAGGTGATCGGTAGGTCGTCGCCGGAGTCCGCCGCCCGGCGGATCGACTCGGGCGTGATCGGCGAGTAGGGATGCTCGCCCAGCTCCGAGCCCGCGATGACGGGCGTCCACTCGTCCAGCAGACCGACCAGCCCGCGCAGCAGACGGGTCTTGCCCTGGCCGCGCTCGCCGAGCAGCACGATGTCGTGCCCGGCGATCAGCGCGCGCTCCAGCTGCGGCAGGACGGTGTCCTCGAAGCCGAAGATGCCGGGCCAGACGTCGTCGCCGTCAGCCAGTGCTGCCAGCAGGTTCTCGCGGATCTCGGTCTTGATGCCCCGCTCGCGGTGGCCCGAGGCCTTGAGTTCGCCGACGGTCCTGGGCAGGTCGGACGGAAGGTCGTTAGGTGATGTCACGACCTCCACGCTACGACGGCACACGGTGAGCGGCAGCCCCTTGGGCTCCGGAGCTTTACCCAGTACCCTCGGTATCGTGAACTCGCTCGACTGGACTCACCGCCCCACCGACCTCGAGTTCGGCCCCGCCGCCTGGCAGAGCCGACTGCTCGGCGGGCTGACGGCGGTGTTCGTCCGACCGGTAATTGCCCTGCTCACACTCATCGGCATGGTGGTCAACCGGTTCCATCCGGAACTGGTACAGCGGGGCCGCTACGACATCATCGACGGGCCGTTCCGCGCGTTCCGCGCGCTGCCCGGCACCACGGTGACACCGATCAAGCTGGACGACTGCGACGCCGAATGGATCATCGCGCCACGCGCACAGGGTTCCGATCGCGTGATCATCTATTTCCACGGTTCGGCGCTGATCACCCTCGGGTTGAACTCACACCGGCGCTGGGCGAGCAAGCTGTCGGCCGCAACCGGCGCCCGGGTCCTGAACGTGGGCTACCGACTCGCCCCGCAGGCCCTGATCGAGGACGCCATCGCCGACGGCGTGTGCGCCTACCGGATGGTGCTCGCCGCCGGCGTCGACGCGGAGAAGATCGTGTTCGCGGGCGACTCCGCCGGCGGGCTGATCGCGACCGGCACGGCACTCGCGGCACGGGACGCGGGCCTGCAGGTACCCGCCGGCCAGATCCTGTTGTCACCGCTGACGTCGTCCGACATGAACCTGAAGTACAACGCGATGCTCGAACACCGCGACGTGCTGTTCCCGTTCATGGCGGTGAAGTACCTCTACGACGTCTTCGCGACGAAGAACGGCACCCACCCGGTGCCGGAGATGCCCACCGAGGCCGACTTGCACGGCCTGGGACCGACGCTCCTGCAGGTCGGCAACAACGAGATGCTGCGCAACGACTCGTTCGCACTCGCCGACGCATTGCGCGCCGCCGGGGCGCTCGCCTGGGTTCAGGTGTGGGACAAGGCGATGCACATGTTCCAGCTGAGCTTCGACGTCAACCCGGATGCCCGTAAGGCCGTCGACGAGATCGTGGACTTCTTCGAATACGCCACCACGCAGCACCAGCCCGGCGAGGTCGCCTCCTAACCGGTGGTCGACCATTCTGCACGCAGGAAGGTCAGCAGCCTGCGCGCTGCGGGAGTGCCTGCGGTCGGTGCCCACGCCAGCGCGATCTGGCGCTGATAGCTGTTGGGTGACAACGGGATTTCGCGGACCTTGCGTGAGGTGTGCTCGTCGTGCGGTAGCAACGCGATACCCATGCCACGGCCGACCAACTCGCGGATCGTCGAGAACTCCGTGATCTCCACTGGTACGTGTGGCGCGAATCCCGAATCACGGCACCAGCTTTCAGTTGCCTGACGCAAGTGATAGCTGGCCGGGTTGGCGATGAACGTTTCGTCTCGCAGTTCGTCCAAGCGGAGACGACGACGGGCAGCGAGCGGATGAGCCGCCGGTAACACCGCGCGGATCGGTTGTCCGCCGATCACCACATGCTCGACACCGTCCGGCGGCGGGATGACCACTGCGACGTCAAGCGCTCCGGCTTTCAGGTCCGCGGCGAGTTCGCTGCCGTGCGCCTGTTTGATCTGGAGCCGGATTCCCGGTGCGCGCCGGTGGAATTCGGTGACCAGGTTCGGCACGACGCCGGCACCCATCGTCAAAGGGAAGCCGAACCGGACGGTGCCGTGCTCGGGGTCGGCTTCCCCGGCGATGGTCTCGACCGTCGCTTCGAGTTGATGCAACGGGCGCCGCACCTGCTCGGCCAGCTGCACTGCCACCGGTGTCAGGCGCACCGTCCGCCCCTCCTGGGTGAGCAGCCGGACGCCGAGTGTCTTCTCCAACGCGTGGATGCGCCGACTCATCGACGACTGTGGAATGCCCAGGCTGTCCGCGGCACGGGTCATGTGCCCGCCCTGCGCGTCCAGCTCTTCGAGCGCCCGCAGCTGCGGTGCCAGCAGGCTCATCCATTGATCCATATTCGGATGGTAATCGCCAGAACATTCATTGGACGGATCGAATCGGCGCGAGTGATGCTGGAGTCAACGAGACAAGGAGCAACCATGAACACCGTTGAACCCGAAGTCGCCGACGTCGTCCTCATCGGTGGCGGCATCATGTCCGCCACCCTCGGCGCCATGATCAGCACGCTGGATCCGCAGTGGCGCATCGTGTTGGTGGAGCGGGCATCCGACATCGCCACGGAGAGCAGCGGGCCGTGGAACAACGCCGGCACCGGCCACTCCGGCTATTGCGAGCTCAATTACATGCCGGACCCCGAAGACGGCTCGACGCCGGCCGAAATCGCCGCACAATTCCAGGTGTCCCGCCGCTGGTGGGCATATCTGGTCGAGCAGGGCCAGCTGGACCCGGCGACTTTCGTGCACGGCACGCCGCACATGGATGTGGTTTTCGGCGACCACGACGTGGCCTACCTACGACGACGCTTCGAAACCCTCAGCGCCGATCCGCTTTTCGCCGATCTCGAGTTCAGTGACGATCCCGCCGAAGTCGCCGCATGGGCACCGTTGGTGATGGCCGGCCGGGATCCGGCGCAACCGATTGCGGCCACCCGCCATCCCGGCGGGACCGACGTCGATTTCGGGGCGCTCACCCGCGGACTGACCCGCATCATCACCTCGAACGGCGGCGAGGTGCGGCTCGGGCACGACGTGCGCCGGTTACACCAGGACCCCGACGGCACCTGGCTGGTCGGTGGCCGGTGTTCGGACTCGCACAACAGATTTCATCTCAAGGCACGACATGTCTTCGTCGGAGCCGGCGGCTTCGCCCTGCGACTGCTGCAGCGCGCGCACATGCCCGAAGTGCGGGGCTACGGTGTCCTGCCCGTCGGTGCGGCGTTTCTGCGGTGCGCGCGACCCGACGTCGTCGCCCAGCACGATGCCAAGGTGTACGGCCAGGCCGCGATAGGAGCCCCGCCGATGTCAGTGCCGCACTTGGACAAACGCGTCGTCGACGGCGAGGGCTACCTGATGTTCGGTCCGTATGCGACGTTCAGCACCAAGCTCCTCAAGGGCGGCAAGCTCACCGACTTCTTCACCACACTGCGGTGGCACAACCTGCATGTGCTGGCGGCCGCGGCGGCGCAGAGTCTGCCGCTGGTGCGTTATCTGATCGGCGAGTTGCTCACGCCGTTCAGCGGCAAGATCAAACAGCTGCAACGGTTTTACCCGGACGCCGATCCCCGCGACTGGGAGCTGGTGCCGGCGGGACAGCGTGCGCAATTGGTCACCCCGGACGCCGAACGTATCGGCGCCTTGCGCTCCGGGACCGAACTGGTCACGTCGGCCGACGGCACCATCGCGGGGCTGCTCGGCGCATCACCGGGAGCCTCGACCGCCGTGCCGATCATGCTCGAGCTCCTGCAGCGGTGTTTCCCCGAGCGCTGGGCCACGTCCTGGCAGGCGCGAATGGACGACGCCCTGGCCGCGCGCGACACCGCCGCGCTGCTGAGCCTCTGAAAGCCGATGGCCAGGTCCGCACGAATGATCGCCGTGCAGACCTGGCCATTCAGCCGGCAAGACCTAGTGGGCGAAGTGCCGCGCCCCGGTCAGGTACAGCGTGATGCCCGCGGCAGCGGCGGCCGCGGTCACTTCGTCGTCGCGGACCGAACCACCCGGGTGCACAATGGCTTTCACACCGGCGTTGGTAAGGGTCTCCAGACCGTCGGGGAACGGGAAGAAGGCATCGGAGGCAGCCACGGCACCGCGAACCCGGTCGCCGCCCCGCTCCACCGCGAGCCGCGCCGCATCGACGCGGTTCACCTGGCCCATACCGACACCGACGGTGGCGCCGTTGGCGGCGACCACGATGGCGTTCGACTTCACCGCGCGGCACGCGCGCCACGCAAACACCAAGTCGGCCAACGTCTCCGGGTCGGCGGGGCTGCCGGTCGCCAGGGTCCAGTTGGCCGGGTCGTCGCCCGCGGCGTCGAGGGCGTCACGCTGCTGCACCAGCAGACCACCGCTGACCTGACGGAACTCGGTGCCACCGGGCTGCGGCTCGGACGCCACCAGGATGCGAATGTTCTTCTTACGGCTCAGGATTTCGACGGCACCCGGCTCGAAGGCGGGGGCGACGATCACCTCGGTGAAGATGTCCGCGACGGTCTCGGCCATCTCCTCGGTGACGGCGGTGTTGGCCGCGATGACGCCACCGAACGCGCTCAGCGGGTCGCACTCGTGCGCCTTGCGGTGCGCGTCGGCAACCGAGATCGACGACACCGCAATGCCACACGGGTTGGCGTGCTTGATGATCGCCACGCAGATGTCCTCATGGTCGAACGCCGCCCGCCACGCCGCGTCGGCGTCGGTGAAGTTGTTGTAGGACATCTCTTTTCCGTGCAGCTGCTCGGCTTGAGCAAGCCCCGGCCAGCCGGCGTCGTCGCTGTAGAGCGCGGCCTTCTGGTGCGGGTTCTCGCCGTAGCGCAGCACATCACTGCGGCGCCAGGTCGAACCCAGCCATGCCGGCATCCCGGCGGCCGACGCCTCGTCGTCGCCGGGCACCAGCACGGACCCCATCCAGGATGCGACGGCCACGTCGTACTCGGCGGTGTGCCGGAATGCCAACGACGCCAACTTCTTCCGCTCGTCGAGCGTGAAGCCACCGTCCCGGACGGCCGCCAGCACGCCGTCGTACCCCAGCGGGTCCACGACGACGGCGACGCTCGGGTGGTTCTTCGCCGCGGCGCGGACCATCGACGGGCCACCGATGTCGATCTGCTCGACGCACTCGTCCTCGGACGCTCCCGACGCCACGGTCTGCGTGAACGGATACAGGTTCACCACGACGAGTTCGAACGCCTCGACACCGAGCTCATCGAGCGCGGCGAGGTGCTCGGCCTTGCGGGTGTCGGCCAGCAGGCCGGCGTGCACACGCGGGTGCAGAGTCTTGACGCGACCGTCCAGAACCTCCGGGAAACCGGTGACCTCTTCGACGGGAGTCACCGGAATTCCCTCGGCAGCAATGGTTTTCGCTGTCGAACCGGTCGACACCAGGGTCACGCCGGCCTCGTGCAGCCCGCGGGCCAGCTCAGCCAGGCCGGTCTTGTCGTACACGCTGATCAGCGCGCGCCGAATCGGTCGTCGCGTCATCCTATTGCTCCTCACCTTCGCGGCACCCGATGGCCGCCTTTCGCCCACTCCACGTCACACCGCGGAGGGCCACCGCGGCGATCACATCTACCAACAGTCGCCGTTCGACGACCTTGATTCGCTCATGCAGCGACGATTCGTCGTCGCCGTCGAGCACCGCCACCGGCTCCTGCGCCAGGATGGGCCCGGTATCGGTGCCGGCATCCACCAGGTGCACCGTGCTGCCGGTGACCCGCACCCCGTATGCAAGGGCTTCGGATACCGCATGTGCTCCCGGAAACGACGGCAGCAGCGCCGGGTGGGTGTTCAATACCCGTCCCTGGAAGCGTGCGAGAAACGTGGGGCCGAGGATCTTCATGAACCCCGCCGACACCACCAGATCCGGTTCGTGGGCCGCAACGGCTTCGGTCAGTGCGGCGTCCCAGGCGGCCCGGTCGGCATGGTCGCGCACCTGGGTCGTGAACGTCGCCACGCCCGCGCCCGAGCCGATCTCCAGCGCCCGGCATTCGCGATCCGTACCGACTGCCACTACGCGGGCCGGGTAGTCGCCGACCGCTGCGGCCAGCACAGATTCCAGCAGCGAGCCCGTCCCGGACGCCAGGACGACGAGCCGCGCCGGCGCAGTCGGGGGCACGTGAACCGGTTGCTGCACGGGAGCAGCCTAGTGGCCGTCGTCGTCGACGACGAAATGCGCCTCAGGGTCCTCGTCAGGGTCGAAGGCGACGTGCTCGCCGATGCGATCGGTAGTTCCGGACTGATAGGCCTCCGCCGGCGCCGGGGTCATGTCAGGTTCCGGACGCGCCGGTCGGCGCGGTGCGGCGGGTTTGGCCGCCGGCTCCGGCTCGGGTTCGGGCTCCGGTTCGGTGGCCTGCTCGAACGCCGGGCCGCCGGCGAAATGCGAGTCGTCGTCCCCGTCGTCCGCGGCCGCCGACACGTCACCGATCAGCTTCTCCGTCACGGGTTCGTCATCGTCGACGAACTCAGCCGGTTCATCTGCAGCCGGTTCCTCGTCCACGGGCGCCGCCGGCGCGACGGGTGCCGGCCGGGCCGGGCGGCGGGTCAGGCCGCCGGCCATGGCCACCGTGAGACCGCCGATGGAGATGAACCACAGGAAAACCGCAGGCCCGAACGTCGTCTGATCGACGCCGAGCTCACCGAAGTTGCCCAGGCGACCACTGCCTGCGACCGCAAGCAGGACCATCATCACCGCAGCCAGGAGCGACGCCACCGCCAACTTGGCGAATGCAATCGGCCACGGGGCCGGGCGCCGCGAACACTGCTGGCCCACCGCCACGGCCGAGGCCGCCGCGATGATCAGCAGCGCCACCCATACCGGGCCCAGCGGAGGCGACGGCACGGCGGCGAGTACCGGCACGGCGGGCACATCACCGCCGAGCACCGTGAAAGAACTGAACGTGGCCAACCCCACGTGCACGCTCGAACCGACGGCCACCGCGGCGGCGCCGACCATCACGTTCGGGATGTACAGCGCAGACAGCACGGTCAGGCTGAGCTGGCCGAACACCGAATCGGTGATGCCGAAGAGGTCGTGCATGGTCGACCAGTGCACGACCATCGAGCCGACCGCGACCAATCCCGACAGACCGAGCAGCGCCAACACGCCGGCGACGGCCCCGCGCAACGCCTCCGGGAGCCAGTCCGGCAGGTGCGCGTCGGTCAGCAGTCGTCCCTGCAGGCGCGAGCCGACACCGATGGCCGCACCGACCGCATGCACCGCCAGGACGCAGCCGAATGCCTGGAGGGCACTCGGGGTCTGCAGTTCCGTGAGCACCGACGACGCATCGTGGATCACCGCGATCGAGATCGCCGCGATCAGCAACGGTCCACCGAGCGCCGAGGCGACGACCCAGCGGACCACGAACCAGGACGCGCCCGGCCGCGTCGCTGCCGCCGTGGTGCGTGCCGTGCCCCAGACCATCGCCAGTAGCGGGGCCAGGGGCATCACGCCGAGTTCGGCACCGCCGATCGACACCGGCACGCCGTGCACGCCCAGCCACATGCTGGCCATCGCGCCGAAGGCACCGGTCAGATCGCTGTTGGCGATGACCAGCTGGATCAGCACCAGCGCGGCGATGATCGCCAGGGCGATGCCCGACGGGCCGAAAGCAACCCGAAGCAGGTCACGCGCCTGGCGCGTACCGACTGGTCGGTTATCCACTAGCTGGGTCACTCCTCGCGAGGTCGTCACCCGCCTGCCGCGAGTGCCCTAGCGATTATGACGAAGCCGCGCCCGATTACTGCGGAGCCGGGGGTTGCTGGAAGGTCGTCGTCGGCTCGGAGCTCGACCCTGTCGTACCCGGCGTCGTGCCGTACGACGACGATCCGGCGCCAGACTCCGAGGTCGACGGCGCCTGGCCGCCCGACTGCTGCGGGGCCGACGACTGGCCGGCCGACTGCTGCGGCTGGCCGAACGCCGGGAATCCGGTCGGCGGGGTCGGCGGACCCGAGTCGGCGCCGTGCTGCGACGCGCTCTGCGCACCGGTGTAGCCGCCGATGGGACCGTTCTGGGACTGCGGCTGGTAGCCGCCCTGCTGACCGTAATGCTGACCGGTCTGCTGGCCGTACTGCTGCTGCGGCTGCTGGCCGTAGTACTGAGCCTGCGGGTTGTAGCCCTGCGCCGGTCCGCCGTAGTTGTACGAATCGGACTGAGGACGCGGCGCCGGCGGCTGGATGACACCGGCGTCCAGCAGCAGCGCCGCGACGGCACTACCGGCCTGCAGCACCGACAGCGCCAGCACGACGTAGAGGCCCCACTCGACCTCGATGCCCTTGGGCGCCTGCACGATCTCGTTGATCACCAGCAGCAGGGCCAGCACCGCGAGGATGGCGACCCACGACTTGAAGCTCTTCTGCTTGGGCAGCAGGCTGACGCCCGCGAGCAGCGCGGCCAGCACGGCGACGACGATCGGCGCCTGGGTCAGGATGCTGCCGGTGCCTGCATCCAGGCCTCCCGCACCCAACTGGGGCGCGAAGTTGAAGCCGAAGATGAGCATGCCGAGCGCCGCGACCGCGGTGGTCAGGTACTCAGGCAGTTTGCTCGGGCCGGCCGGCGCAGCGGGCGCAGCCGGGATCTGCTCGGGCAGACGATTGAACTGCTGGGTCGGCCCGCCGTACTGGTTGCTGTACTGGCTGGGCTGCTGGGCGGGCGGGTAGCCGGAGTTACCGGGCTGGTACGTCATGACCTCTCCTGTACTGGTCGACTCGACCAACCACGCTAGCGCACTTCATTGCGGGTGCCCTGCATCAGTTCGGCCCACAGAGCAGCGTCCTGACCGGCCGCGACGGCCCCGAGCAAACTTGCCCACCCGTCACGCCGGGACGCGGATCGGCCCCTCTGCGGCGTCCTGTTCCGCCTCCTCGATTTCCCGCACCAACGGCAGCACCTTGGCTCCGAAGTACTCGATCTCCTCCTGGAAATGCAGGAAGCCGCCGAGGATCAGGTCCACGCCCCGTTTGCGGTAGGCAGCAATCCGTTCGGCGATCTGTTCCGGAGTTCCGATCAACTTGGTACGAAAACCGTCGTTGTACTGCACGAGGTCGTCGAAGCTCGAATCCGCCCACATGCCCTTCTTGTCACCGGTGGAGTTGCCGGCCTGCTGCACGGCCTGGCGGAATCCCTCGACGGCGGGCCGGTTGGCCTTCGCGACGATCTCCTTGAGGACCTCTTTCGCCTCTTTCTCGGTGTCGCGCGCGATGATGAATCCGTTCAGCCCGAAGCGGACCTCCCGGGCAACCTGACGGGCGTGGTCGCGGACGTCGACGACTTGCTCGGTCACGCCGTCGAAGTCCTTGCCGTTGGAGAAGTACCAGTCGGCGTAGTAGCCGCCGTTGCGGCGCGCCGCACTCGAGTTGCCGCCCTGGAACAGTTCCGGGTTGGGGCGCTCCGCCGTGTTGAGCGGCTTGGGCTTCAGCGTGAAGTCGTGGATCCGGTAGAAGTCGCCGCGGAAGTCGACGTCGTCCTCGGTCCAGATCTTGCGCAGCACCTGGAGGAATTCGGCGCTGCGGCGGTAGCGCTCGTCGTGTTCCAGCCAGGGCTCGCCCAGGTGCGTGAATTCGTCCTTGAACCAACCGGAGACGACGTTGACGGCGAAACGACCGTTGGAGAGGTGGTCGGCCGTCGCTCCCAGTTTCGCGAGCACCGCCGGCTGCCAGAGGCCGGGGTGAACGGCCGCAATGACTTTCAGCCGTTCCGTTGCCAGGAGCAGCGCGAGGCTGAAGCTCGTCGACTCGTGCTGATATTCGGCGCCGTAGCTGGCCTCGTACCGCACCTGGCTGAGGGCGTACTCGAAGCCGTTGTTCTCTGCGGTCTGCGCGAGCTTCTTGTTGTACTCGTAGTTCCAGTCGGTCCGCTGCTCGATGTCACTGGTCACCAGGCCGCCGCTGACGTTGGGCACCCAGTAGGCGAACTTGACGTGGTCGGCGATGCGTTCGGTCGTCATGGGCCCATGTGAACAAGCAAGCCCAGCCACCGTCGTGGGTAACGTTCGCGATGAAGTTATCTCCGGATCGGTTCACCGGCGCCCAGCGGCTGCACCGTGTCGGAAATTCCCAGGTAATGGGCCCACTTCGGCATTCTTGGCACCCACTCTTGCGCCCCATACTGAAACACGTTCTAATTCACCGTATGGACTACGGGCTCGTACTTTTCACCAGCGACCGCGGCATCAAGCCCGCCGCCGCCGCCAAACTGGCCGACGACCACGGCTTCACCACCTTCTATGTGCCCGAACACACGCACATCCCGATCAAGCGCCAGGCGGCCCACCCCACCACCGGTGACGAGACGCTGCCAGACGACCGCTACATGCGGACGCTGGATCCGTGGGTCGCGCTCGGCTCCGCCGCATCGGTGACGTCGCGGGTGCGGCTGTCGACCGCGGTGGCGCTGCCTGTCGAGCACGACCCGATCACTCTCGCGAAATCGATTGCGACACTGGATCATCTGTCCGGCGGCCGCGTCTCGGTCGGCGTCGGATTCGGTTGGAACACAGACGAACTCCAGGACCACAACGTCCCGCCGGCCCGCCGCCGCACCATGCTGCGCGAGTACCTGGAGGCCATGCGCGCGCTGTGGACCCAGGAAGAAGCCGAGTACGACGGCGAATTCGTGAAGTTCGGTCCGTCGTGGGCCTGGCCGAAGCCGGTCCAGTCGCATGTGCCGATCCTGGTCGGGGCGGCCGGCACCGAGAAGAATTTCAAGTGGATCGCCAAGTCGGCCGACGGCTGGATCACGACACCGCGCGACTTCGACATCGACGAGCCGGTCAAGCTGCTGCAGGACACCTGGGCCGCGGCCGGACGCTCGGGTGCGCCGACCATCGTCGCGCTGGACTTCAAGCCGGACGCCGACAAGTTGGCGCACTGGAAGAAGCTCGGTGTGACCGAGGTGCTGTTCGGGTTGCCGGACAGTGACGAGGCCACCGTGTCGGCGTACGTCGAGAAGCTGGCGAAGAAGTTGAGCGACTTCGGGATCTGAGGTTCTGCCGCGCCGAGATTGACGAATTGGTCGCTAATCTCTTGCAAGAACGACCATTTCGTCGATCTCGGCAACCAAGATCAGGCCATCACAGCCCGATTACCCTCGTCGGTCGAGGTGACGACGATCTTTGCGCCCAGCGGCTCGCCGTCGCACAGCAAGGCCATCAGTTCGGCATCGGTCGTGGTAGCCAGGAACCGGCTCCCGTCGGCGTCAAGGCGCCCGATGATGATGCCCGTGTTGGGAGTCCAGTCGTATCGGACGGTGTAGGTCTCGATGGTCGCGGGGCCGTTCGCATGCTCGGTGACGGCGATCGTCGGCCACGACGCGACCTCTGCGCACAATTCGGCGCTGTTGTCGGCGACCCAATCGGCAGGTTCGGTCGAATAGATGCCGACCGAGAACTTGCTGGCGATGCCGCCGTTCGCGCCCACCAATGCGAATTCGCCTGGGGCTTCCCGCATTCGGGTGACCGCTTCAGCGATGCCATGCAGCGAGTAGTTGTTTCCCGGGCCGCCGAAGTACGGCAGGCCGCCGGTCAATGTCAGACCCCGCGGATCGTCGGTCGCCAGGCCGACGCCGTCACAGATGTTGAACACCGGGAACGGGAAGCAGCTGTACAGGTCGAATGCCGAGACGTCGTCGATTCCAATTCCGGCCACCCGCAACGCTTCCTGCACGGCCAGCACTGATGCCGGGCTGGCACCGACATCGGTACGGTCGAGCAGCTTCTGCTCCTTCATGTCCGCATGACCACGCAAGTAAACCCACTTGGATTCCGGCACACCGAGTTTGCGCGCCGACTCCACGGACATCAGCAATGCGGCCGCACCCATGTTCACTTGGTCGCGGGCCACCATCAGCCGCGGGTAGGGGTCGCAGATCATCCGGTTCTTGTCGGTGACGGTCACCAGCTCGTCGACGGTGCGCTCCACCGGCGCCGACGAATACGGATTCTTGGCCGCGACTTTCGACATCGGGGCGAACAGCTCCCCCATCGCCTGTCGGTAGTCCTGCACGGACAGGCCAAGCCGTGCCCGCCGGGCGTTCTCCAAGAGGCCATACTGCACCGGCGCACCGATCAGCCCGTGCCGGACGGTGTACTCGTCGAAGATGCCGTCGTACCCGTAGCCGCGGTCCTCGAGCTGGCCGTCGATGGTCTCCGAGTGATCGGGCTTGTCATCCCGACCCTTGAAGTAGCGGATGCTGGACGTGTTTTCCGACCCCATGATCATCACGACGTCGGCGCGGCCGGCCACGATCTCGCCGGCGAATTCGGTGATCAGGTGTTGCGGGCTCTGCCCGCCGATGACTTCGAGCACGGCGCGGGCGGGATCAGCGCCGATGCGCTGCGCCACGGAGCGCGGGTAGTTGTTCGATTTGCCGAGCGGCGCCGGAACGTGGCCGGAGATCTCGAACTGCCGGGTGCCCGCGACTGTGTCGATAGCCGCGGCAACTGCGGTGACGTCGGCTCCGGTGTCCTGCAGTGCCGCCTGCGCGGCTGCCGCCGCGAGGTCGACCGAGGACATGCCGCGGTAGTCGGGGTCCTCAAGGCGCTCGGTGAACTGACCGACGCCCACGATCACCGGCGTACGCGGATCGACACCCATTACAAACCTCCAGACAACTGTTAATTCGACAGGCTAACCGATTGGGAGGCGACCGCGCATGACGGGTAGCTGGGCATTTACGCCAGAGCACACGTACAACAATTCAAACGTACAACTATCTAGACGTACAGCTAATTCGACGTACAATTGCCAGATGAATTGGCCCATCAGACCCATGTCCCTCGTGGTCGGCGGCGTCGTCCCGCCCGAGAACGTGGTGGGCCGCGTGCGCGAGCAGCAGGAAATCCTGGCCAGCCTGCCCGACGGTGGCGCTGCTCTCGTCGGCGACCGTCGGCACGGCAAGACGTCCCTGGCCCGACTCGTCGCGCACACCGCGCGGCTGCAGGGCCTGACGGTCGTCTCGGTCAGCGCCGAGCGGCAGACCTATGCCGAGTTCGTCACGGCTCTCGCCGCCGAGCTCGGCCGCGTCGACAACGCCCTGCGCCAGGAGGTCGACCGTTGGAAGGTCGCGGTTGGCACCGGGCCGTTCAAGTTCGAGCGGGTTCGCGCCGACGCCGCTCTCGACGATCTGTTGCAGCGCGCCGTCGCCCGCACCAAGGACGGCCCGTTGGTGCTGTTCATCGACGAGGTCACCGTGCTGGCCCGGAACCTCGAACGCGAAAAGCCGGGCGGCGGAGACGCGTTCCTGCACCTGCTGCGCCGGTTCCGCCAGGAACACTCCGGCCGCCTGGCCACCGTCCTGTCCGGTTCCATTGGCTTCCACCATGTCTCGGAAGACGCGCTCAGTTCGGTCAACGACATCCGCAAGGTCACGGTCGGCCCGATCCGCCACGACCATGCCACTTACCTCGCCGAGTGCCTGCTGCTCGGCGTGAACGTCCGGACCACCGACCGACATCTGGTCGCGGAATCCATTGCGGCGGCGGCAGAGAACGTGCCGTATTACATCCAGCACCTGGTCGCGGGCGCGGCACGAGAAGGGTCCGTCAAACCGGACCGCATCGCGGAGCTACTGTCCGCCGCCATCACCGATCCGCACGATCCCTGGGACCTGCGGCACTACCGCGACCGGCTGCGCAACTACTACGGCGACGACGCCCCTGCCATCGCCGGACTGCTCGACATCTACGCCCATGCCCCAACCCCGTTGAGTGTCAACGCAACACTGCAGTTCCTGAAGACCGAGGGCTCACCCATCACCGATCGCGACCAGTTGGTTTCGTTCATCGAGCGCCTCGAGCAGGACCACTATCTGCGTCGCGTCGGCGACGACGACTGCTTCGCCTCCGGCCTGGTGCAGTCGGCTTGGCGAGCCATGAGGCGGTAGGCCATGACCCACCCTGCGTTCTCACCTGGCACCGTCGACCCCGACGAACTCGACGCCCGCACCGTCGGCCGCGGGCCCCTGCTGAAGCGGTTGACGGATCGCATCGTCAGCTCCGCGCAGGACGGCTCCCGGCCGCACACCTTGCTCATCGCACCTCGCGGCGCTGGTAAGACCCACACGCTTCGGGTCGCGATCCATCGCGCGCTGAAACACCGCAAGGCCGCCAAAGCCACACTGCTGCTGACACTTCCCGAGGACGCCCTGGCCATCGGCAGCTATCCGGACCTGCTCGTCGAACTGCTGCGCACGCAGGGCTCGGAAATACTCGGACGAGCCCAGGAGCTTCGCGGCGACGCACTGGAGCTGGAACGGGAAATCCTCGACCTGGCCGCCGGCCGTATGGTGTTGGTCGCGATCGAAAACGCCGACCGCATCTTCGACGCCATCGGCGAGGCGGGCCAGGGCAGTTTTCGCGCCTGGGTCGAAACATCCACCGCCGTCTTGGTTTTCGCGACGTCTCCGGCGCTGTTCCCGGCAGTCTCGTCCCGCACCCACCCGTGGTACGGCTCGTTCATCATCGAGGAACTACCCGACCTCGCGGACACTGACGTCGCCGAGTTCCTCACGCAGCACGCCCGCGATCGCGGATTGGCCGCGTACGTCGAGACTTCCGAGGGGCGGACCAAGGTCGGCGCGACCGCCCAGATCATCGGCTGGTCACCGCGTAACTGGCAGATCATCGCCGAGACCGTCGACCGCGCCGCACTGGAAAGCGTCACTCCCGCTGCCGACGCGGTATTGGAACAGCTGACGCCGCATTATCAGCAGTTGCTGTGGCAGCTTCCGGCCGGCGAACAACGCCTGATCGTCGAACTGGCCCGCGCCGACGGCGCCCGCACTGTCACCGATCTCTCTGCCGCCGTGGGCATTTCGAACCAGTCGGCGTCAGCGGCGCTGGGCCGCCTCACGGCCGGCGGCTGGGTCCGCGCCGCCAAAGCGGACTCCGGCGACCGTCGCGCCACCTGGTACGACCTCTGCGATCCACTGCTCCGGCACTACGTGCACTACCGCGAGCGCCGCCAGCGCTGACGCGGCCAATGTGCAGCCAGAGCGCCCCACTGCCGGGATCTGCGATCTGTTTGCACACTCGCATCGTCAGCCGCATTCGCCGCGAAGCGCAACAGGCCCCCACCAGAAGGTGGGGGCCTGTTGCGCAGAAAGAAATTACAGCGACTGCAGGATCTCGCGAGCCAGCGCAGCGGTGGCCGACGGGGTCTTGCCGACCTTGACGCCGGCAGCCTCGAGGGCTTCCTGCTTTGCGGCGGCGGTGCCCGACGAGCCCGAGACGATGGCGCCGGCGTGGCCCATGGTCTTGCCCTCCGGAGCGGTGAAGCCCGCGACGTAGCCGACGACCGGCTTGGTGACATTGGCCTTGATGTAGTCGGCGGCACGCTCTTCGGCGTCGCCACCGATCTCGCCGATCATCACGATGACCTTGGTCTCGGGGTCCTTCTCGAACGCCTCGATGGCGTCGATGTGGGTGGTGCCGATGACCGGGTCGCCGCCGATGCCGATGGCGGTCGAGAAGCCGAAGTCACGCAGCTCGTACATCATCTGGTAGGTCAGGGTGCCGGACTTGGAGACCAGACCGATCGGGCCCTTGCCGGTGATGTTGTTCGGCGTGATGCCGACCAGCGCCTCACCGGGGGTGATGATGCCCGGGCAGTTGGGGCCGATGATGCGGGTCTTCTGACCCTTCTCGACGTTGTAGGCCCACGCGTAGGCGCTGTCCTGCACCGGGATGCCCTCGGTGATGACGACCAGCAGCGGGATCTCGGCGTCGATGGCCTCGATGATGGCGTCCTTCGAGAAGGCCGGCGGCACGAAGGCGATCGACACGTCGGCGCCGGTCTCCTTCATGGCCTCGGCCACCGTGGCGAACACGGGCAGCTCGATGTCGTTGCCGTCCTTGTCGACGTGCGAGACCTTGGTGCCGGCCTTGCGGGCGTTGACGCCACCGACGACCTGGGTGCCGGCCTTCAGCATCAGCTTGGTGTGCTTGGTGCCCTCACCGCCGGTGATGCCCTGGACGATGACCTTGGAATCCTTGTTCAGGAAGATAGACATAAGTTGTTGGCTCCCTTACTTGTTCGCCAGCTCGGCGGCTTTGTCGGCACCGGAGTCCATGGTCTCGGCCTGGATCACCAGCGGGTGGTTGGCCTCGGCCAGGATGCGGCGGCCCTCTTCGACGTTGTTGCCGTCGAGACGGACGACCAGCGGCTTGTTGGCCTCGTCGCCCAGCATTTCCAGGGCCTTGACGATGCCGTTGGCGACGGCGTCACACGCGGTGATGCCACCGAAGACGTTGACGAAGACGCTCTTGACCTGGCTGTCGCCGAGGATGACGTCCAGACCGGCGGCCATCACCTCGGCCGAGGCGCCACCACCGATGTCCAGGAAGTTGGCGGGCTTCACGCCGCCGTGGTTCTCGCCGGCGTACGCGACGACGTCCAGCGTCGACATGACCAGGCCGGCACCGTTACCGATGATGCCGACGGCGCCGTCGAGCTTGACGTAGTTGAGGTCGTGCTCCTTGGCCTTGAGCTCGAGCGGGTCGGTGGCTTCCTTGTCCTCGAACTCGGCGTGGCCGGGCTGACGGAAGTCGGCGTTGGCGTCCAGGGTGACCTTGCCGTCGAGGGCGAGGATCTGGTCGTCGGGGGTGCGAACCAGCGGGTTGACCTCGACCAGGGTGGCGTCCTCGGCGACGAAGACCTCCCACAGCTTCTGGATGGTCACGGCCGCGGCGTCGAGCACCTCGGCGGGCAGGTGGCCCTTCTCGGCGATCTCGCGGGCGAAGGCCAGGTCAACGCCCTTGACGGCGTCGACGGGCACCTTGGCGAGGCGCTCCGGCTTGGTGGCGGCGACCTCTTCGATCTCCATGCCGCCCTCGACAGAGCACATGGCCAGGTAGGTGCGGTTGGCGCGATCGAGCAGGAAGGAGATGTAGTACTCCTCCGCGATGTCGCTGGCCTCCGCGACGAGCAGCTTCTTGACGATGTGGCCCTTGATGTCCAGACCGAGGATGTTCTGCGCGTGCGTGAGAGCGTCCTCCGGGGTGGCGGCGTACTTCACGCCACCGGCCTTGCCACGGCCACCGACCTTGACCTGCGCCTTGATCATGACGGGCTTGCCGATCTCTTCGGCGATCGCCTTGGCGTCATCGGCGGACTCGGTGACCCGGCCCGGTGTAGTAGGGACGTTGTGCTTGGCGAACAGCTCTTTCGCCTGGTACTCGAAGAGATCCATGAGCTCTGAGAAATCCCGTTCTGTCTGCGTTGACGGTTGAATTCACTTCAGCATTGGGCCGCACTGGCTCGCTCGGCACTTTAGCCACGTACTAATGAGTAGCCAGCACCGCCTACTACCCATGTGGTACATCTCACCTGAGAGCAACCAGTGAGGCAAATCACAGTTCCCGGCCAATGACATCTATAGGTTGCCAATCGGTTCTGATTTTCAGTACCGTCATGGGCGGTCTCGGTAACGGTACGGTCACGGAGCAAAGGAATTTTCGGTTGGCTGAGCACGATTCGTCGGTAACTCCCCTCGGAGAGGCGACGAACGCCGGCAACACCGAGAACGCTGCCCGCACCACCATCAAGCTATCCCGCGCTGTGAGCCCTGCTGAAGTGACCGACATCATCCCGTTCAACGAGTTCGGTGACCTGCACGATCTGGACCTCTCCGAGAGCGCGTTCGACCGCGATTCCCGCGTCAACGCCGCCCCCGAGCTCGACGATCTGAACGACACCGACGACGAGACTCCCCTGACTCTGACTGTTCCGGCCGAATTCCGGCAGCCCGAGGGCGCGCAGCGCCTCTCCGCGAGCGCCTACCGCGACAGCCACACCGACACCAGCAACGGTCTCGACGACACGGACGTCATCGATCTGCGCGCGAGCCGTGGCACCCACCGCAAGCCTGAGCCCGTCAATGGCGTGAAGGGCCGCCTGGTCGCCGCCGCCATGGCCGTCGGCGCCACCGCCGCCGCCGGGTACTCGATGATGACCAGCGCCGACCAGCCGACCAGCACGAAGCTGGCCGCCGACCAGGTCGTCCGCGCGGACGGGTCGACCGGATCCTCGGACGGCATCCAGATCGTCAACGTCGAACCCGCCGCCGCGTCCGGCGCGGTGCACGCCCAGGAACTCGCCAACGGCGCGGCGTTCGCGCAGGAACGCGCCGAGCGCGAAGCCCGGCTGGCCCGCCCGCTGTTCGTGATGCCGACCAAGGGCGTGTTCACCTCCGGCTTCGGTTACCGCTGGGGCGCGCTGCACGGCGGTATCGACATCGCCGGCCCGATCGGTACGCCGATCGTCGCCGTCTCCGACGGCGTCGTCGTGGCCGCAGGCCCGACCGCTGGTTACGGCGCGTGGGTCAAGGTCCGTCACTCAGACGGGACCGTCACGCTGTACGGCCACGTCAACACCTGGGTCGTCTCGGTCGGCCAGCGGGTTTTCGCCGGCGACCAGATCGCCACCATCGGCAACCGCGGCAACTCGACCGGCCCGCACTGCCACTTCGAGGTGCTCATGGGCGGCAGCCAGCGCATCGACCCCGTGCCGTGGCTGGCACAGCGTGGCCTGAGCCCGGGTAACTACGTCGGCTGATCCGTGACGGACAACAACGCCGACGGGCCAGCCCAGACGCATTCGTCCGACCCCACCCAATCTTTCGGACGTCACTCTGACGACGAACCCAGAACGGGGTTGATCCGGCGCGCGCCGACGGGAGCCTTTCCCGTCACCGACGCACCGCCCACCAGCATCATCCGCCGCACACCCACTGGTTCGATACCCGTCGTCGACGCTCCTCAAACGAGTGTCATCGAGCCCGCGACCGGTCTCATTCCCGTCGAGCCCGCGACCGGCCTGATCCGGGCCGAGGATGCCCCCGCGACCACGTTCATCCCGGCCTCGGGCCCCGCTCCGGCAGCGGCTCCCGGTCCCGAGTCGGCTCCAATGCCGGCGCCGAAGCCACCGCCCGGGCCGTTCGCCGCCTGCGCCACTGCCACGGCCTGCATCTTGAGTGGCTGGGCGACGGCCGTCATCGCCACTTCACTGATCGCCGGGTGGTGGCGCACCGATCCGCTGTTCTGCGTCGCCATCGGCTTCCTCGCCGCCGTCGGCTGCGGCGCCACCATCGGCGGGCAGATCGCCGTCCTGCTGCGGCGCCGCACGGGCCGGGTCGTGGTGGTGGTCGGCGCCTTGGTGACGCTGGTGATCTTCGCCAGTTTGTTCGTCGCCGGGGCCAAACTGCCGCCGATCGTCTACGGCATCCCGGTGCTGCCGATCGCCAGCATGGTGCTCGCGATGCTGCCCGTTACCGGCCGCTGGTGCACCAAAACCTGACGCGCCGAAGCGAATCCGGCTAAAAATCAGCGAGATCGCACCGTCCGACTTTCGCGCGCGCCGACGCTAAAGCTTCTGTACCGGAGCGTGGTTGTGCATCAGTTTGACCCGGCCGGAGCTGCCGAAGTCGATGAGCGACATGGCCGATTCGCCGACACCACTGACCTCCTCGACGCGGCCCAGGCCGTACTTGTCGTGCGTGACACGGTCACCTGGCGAGAGCACCACCAGCGGCTTGTTGCGGTTCGGCGCCGGCCGCATGGGCGACGGCCGTCCACCACCGAGACCACCGCCCGATCCCCCGGACCCGTAACCCCGCGGCGCCGACAGCGATGGTGGCGGCTCGACGCGACGCCAGTCGATCAGCTCCTGCGGAATCTCCTGCAGAAAGCGCGATTCCGGGTTGAGCATGGGCTGCCCCCACGACGAGCGCACCTTGGCGCGGCTGAGGTACAGCCGCTGGCGCGCCCGGGTGATGCCGACGTACGCGAGCCGGCGTTCCTCGGACAGTTCGGTCGGGTCGCCGAGTGCCCGCATGTGCGGGAACATGCCGTCTTCCCAGCCGGTCACGAAAACCACGGGGAATTCGAGGCCTTTGGCGGTGTGCAGCGTCATCATCGTGACGACGCCGTCGCCGTCCTCGGGGATTTCGTCGGCGTCCGCCACCAGCGAGACCCGTTCCAGGAACGCGGCCAGCGCTCCGGTGTCGGGCACGTCCTCGTCCAGTTCCTCTTCCTGCAACGCCTGTGCGTTGGCGAGGTCGGTGCTGAATTCGTGTGCGACGCTGACCAATTCGTTCAGGTTGTCGAGCCGCGCCTGGTCCTGCGGGTCGCTGGACGCTTCCAGTTCGCGGCGGTAGCCCGTGCGGTCCAGCACCGTCTCGACCAGGTCACCCAGCTCGCCGTCGAGCCCGCCGCGCAGGCTGTCCATGAGCTCGACGAAACTGGCGATCGCCTTCTCCGAGCGGGAGTTCAGCATCGGCACCCGGCCCTCGGCGGCGGCCTGCAGCGCGTCACTGAAGCTGGCGCCGGTGTTCTCGGCGTACACCGCCACGCAGGCCTCGGCGCGGTCACCGATGCCGCGGCGGGGGGTGTTGAGGATGCGCCGCAGGCTCACCGCGTCGCCCGGGTTGTCCAGCACCCGCAGGTACGCGACGATGTCGCGAATCTCCTTGCGCTCGTAGAAGCGCATGCCCCCGACGACTTTGTACGGGATGCCGGCCCGGATGAAGATGTCCTCCACGGACCGCGACGAGTTGTTGGTGCGGTAGAACACCGCGATGTCGCCGTAGCTGTACTTGGTGTCGATACCGCTGCCCTTGGTGGTCAGCGTGTCGATCTCCTCGGCGATGAACCGTGCCTCGTCGTGTTCGTTGTCGGCGACGTAGCCGACGATCAGCTCGCCCTCGCCGGCGTCGGTCCACAGCTTCTTGTCGCGGCGTCCGGCGTTGCGGCTGATGACGCCGTTGGCGGCCGACAGGATGTTCTGCGTGGAACGGTAATTCTGTTCCAGCAGAATGGTTTTCGCATTCGGGAAGTCGCGCTCGAAATCCTCGATGTTGCGGATCGTCGCGCCGCGGAACGCGTAGATGGACTGGTCGGCGTCACCCACGACGCACAGTTCGGCGGGCGGGACGTCGTCGGCGCCTTCGGGCGCGTGGTGCCCGACGAGCTCGCGCACCAGCACGTACTGGGCGTGGTTGGTGTCCTGGTACTCGTCGACCAGGATGTGCCGGAAGCGGCGCCGGTAGTACTGCGCGATCTGCGGAAAGCTCTGCAGCACAGCGACCGTCTCGCCGATCAGGTCGTCGAAGTCCATGGCGTTCGCGGCCCGCAGCCGGCGCTGGTATTCGCCGTAGACCTCGGCGACGATCTTCGGCAGGTCCTCGTCGGCCTCCGACGCCTCCGAGGCCGCCTGCAATGGGTCGATAAGTTCGTTCTTCAGGTTCGAGATCGCGGTCGCGAGCATGCGCGGCGAGTACCGCTTGACGTCGAGGCCCAGGTCCTTGCCCACCATCATCAGTAACCGGCGCGAGTCGTCGGCGTCGTAGATGGAGAAGTTGGAGTTCAGCCCCGGCAGCAGCGAGGCCTGGTTCCGGAGGATGCGGACGCAGGTGGAGTGGAACGTCGACACCCACATGGACTTGGCGCGGGGGCCGATCAACTGGACGACGCGCTCACGCATCTCGGCGGCGGCCTTGTTGGTGAACGTGATGGCCAGGATCTGGCCGACGCCGACGTCGCGGTTGGCCAGCAGGTAGGCGATGCGCCGGGTCAGCACCGCGGTTTTGCCCGAGCCGGCGCCGGCCACGATCAGCAGCGGCGAACCCTCGTGCAGAACCGCTGCACGCTGCTGCGGGTTGAGGCCGTCCAGAAGCTGATCGATGTCGGGGGCTGTGCTCGTCATATCAGCTCAAACTTACCGCCGGGGTGCGACAAGCCACGCATTTCCCCGGTCGCTTCGGTCGCCTCTTTGCGCTGGCACCGGCCGGGATGGCACACTCGGAACGTGCTCAATGCGCAGCAGCGATTTTTCTACGGGTACCGGACGCCGGTACCCGGGGTTTAGCTGCTTCCCTTCAGCCCCGTGGTCCGCATCCGGATCCGGGGCTCGTTTGTTGTGTGAGGCCTGAATTCGGATGACACCAGAATCCACCAACAGCGAGGAAACCATGTCGACCGAAACTGAACTCCCCAACATCGACGAGCTCCGCCTGGAGATCGACGAGCTGGACGCCACCATCCTGGCGGCCGTCGCCCGTCGCACCGAGGTCTCCAAGATGATCGGCAAGGCCCGCATGGCCTCCGGCGGCACCCGGCTGGTGCACAGCCGCGAGATGAAGGTCATCGAGCGCTACAGCGAGCTGGGCCCCGAGGGCAAAGACCTCGCCATGCTGCTGCTGCGTCTCGGCCGCGGCCGCCTCGGCCACTGACCTCCGCTCACTGACCAAACTTCCCGCGACCAAACTTTGCGCGAGCGGCCGTGTCTGTACGGCGACACACCAACTTCGGTGTGTGGTTTGCGCACCCTCGCGCCTGGTGAGCGGCCGTGTCTGTACGGCGACACACCGACTTCGGTGTGTGGTTTGCGCACCTTCGCGGCCGGTGAGCGGCCCCATTTGTATAAGCAACCACGGCGTGTTGCGTACAGACACGGCCGCTCGCGCCAAGGGTGAGGGGCGTCAGGGGTGAGAGGCGCCAAGGCGTCAGGGAGTCAAGGCGTCAGGGCGATGTACTTGGTGTCGAGGTACTCCTCGATACCTTCGGTGCCGCCTTCGCGGCCGAACCCTGACGACTTCACCCCGCCGAACGGCGCCGCCGGGTCCGAGATGACGCCCCGGTTGACGCCGACCATGCCGGACTCCAGCGCCTCAGACACCCGTAGCGCCCGGTCGAGCGATTGCGTGTAGATGTAGGCCGCCAGACCGTACTCGGTGTCGTTGGCCGCGGCGATCGCCTCGTCCTCGGTGTCGAATCCCGTCACGGGAGCGACGGGCCCGAACACCTCCTCCCGCAGGATGCGGGCATCGGCAGGGACGTCCGCCAGGACCGTCGCCGGATAGAAGTAGCCGGGGCCGCCCGGGGCCGTGCCGCCGACGGCGACGGTCGCGCCGCGCGACACCGCGTCGGACACCAGGTCGGTGACGGTGCCGAGCTGCTTGGCGTTGATGAGCGGGCCGAGCGTCGCGTTCTCGTCCAGGCCGTTGCCGAGCGTGAACTCGCTCATCCGCTGCACCAGCTTCGTGGTGAACTCCTCCCGCACCGCATTGGCGACGTGGAAGCGGTTGGCCGCCGTACAGGCCTCGCCGCCGTTGCGCATCTTGGCGAGGATCGCGCCGTCGACGGCGGCATCGATGTCGGCGTCGTCGAACACCAGGAACGGCGCGTTGCCGCCGAGTTCCATCGACATGCGCAGCAGCTTCTCGCCGCCCTGCTGCACCAGCGCCCGGCCGACGCCCGTCGACCCGGTGAAGGTCAGCTTGCGCAGCCGGCCGTCGTTGACCAGCGCGGCGGTCAGTTCACCCGGACTGGTGGTCGGCAGCACCGACAACACTCCCTTGGGCAGCCCCGCGTCGGCCATCAGTTTGGCCAGCAGCAACATGGTCAGCGGGGTTTCGGCGGCGGGCTTGACCACCATGGTGCAGCCGGCCGCCAGGGCCGGGCCGATCTTGCGGGTGCCCATGGCCAGCGGGAAGTTCCACGGCGTCACCGCGTAACACGGGCCGACGGGCGACTTGGTGACGACGATGCGCCCGGTACCTGCTGGGCTGGGGGTGTAGCGGCCGCCGATGCGGACGGCCTCTTCGGCGAACCAGCGGAAGAACTCAGCGCCGTACTTGACCTCGCCGCGGCTCTCGGCGAGCACCTTGCCCATCTCGAGCGTCATCAACATCGCGAGATCCTCGGCGCGGGCGGTGATGGTCTCGAACACCGACCGCAGGATTTCGCCGCGCTCACGGGGCGGGGTTGCCGCCCACTCCTTTTCGACGGCCTCCGCGGCGTCGAGTGCGGCGATGCCGTCCTGCGGCGCGGCGTCGGCGACGCGGACGATGACGTCCTCGGTTGCCGGGTTGAGCACTTCGAACGTGGATTGACCGGCGCGCTCCTCACCGCCGATCCAGAGGCCAGTTGGGACAGACGACAACAGCGCGGCGATGTCCATACACCCATCATGTACGGCGGCGTTTCCTACGTCACACTAGGGTTTGAGGCATGGCTGATCAGACTCCCGCTGCCGACATCACGACCACCTCAGCCTGGAAGGCGCTCAGCGCGCACCACGCCGCGGTCGAGGCGACCACGCTGCGCGAGTTGTTCGCCGACGACCCGGACCGCGGCCGGGAGCTGACGCTGACCGTCGGCGATCTGTACATCGACTACAGCAAGCACCGCGTGACCAGGGAAACCCTTGCCCTGCTGCTCGATCTGGCCCGTGCGGCCGGCCTCGAGGAGCGGCGCGACGCCATGTTCGCGGGCCAACACATCAACACCTCCGAGGACCGCGCCGTGCTGCACACGGCGCTGCGGCTGCCCCGCGGCGCCTCGTTGGTGGTCGACGGTCAGGACGTGGTCGCCGACGTGCACTCGGTACTCGACGAGATGGGCACCTTCACCGACCGGCTGCGCAGCGGTGAGTGGACCGGGGCCACCGGGCAGCGCATCACGACCGTCGTCAACATCGGCATCGGTGGCTCCGACCTGGGCCCGGTGATGGTCGACCAGGCGCTGCGCCATTACGCCGACGCGGGCATCACGGCGCGGTTCGTGTCGAACGTCGACCCGGCCGACCTGGTGGCCAAGCTCGACGGACTCGACCCTGCCACAACGCTTTTCATCGTCGCCTCCAAGACGTTCTCGACGCTGGAAACGCTGACGAACGCCACCGCCGCCCGGCGCTGGCTGATTGAAGGACTGGGCGACGGGGCTGGATCGGAAGCCGTCGCCAAGCACTTCGTCGCGGTGTCGACCAACGCAAAGCTGGTGTCCGAG
The DNA here is from genome assembly GCF_045310895.1 of Mycobacterium sp. SMC-18. NCBI lineage: Bacteria > Bacillati > Actinomycetota > Actinomycetes > Mycobacteriales > Mycobacteriaceae > Mycobacterium > Mycobacterium sp. SMC-18. The sequence goes on along the minus strand of NZ_JBJIAL010000029.1, from coordinate 17,906 downwards.
TTCGGCATCGACACCGCGAACATGTTCGGCTTTTGGGATTGGGTCGGCGGCCGCTACTCCGTCGACAGTGCCATCGGGCTGTCGGTGATGGCCGTCATCGGCAAGGAGCGCTTCGGCGAATTCCTGGCCGGCTTCCACCTGGTCGACGAGCACTTCCGCACCGCGCCGCTGGAGGCGAACGCGCCGGCGCTGCTCGGGCTCATCGGCCTGTGGTACTCGGATTTCTTTGGGGCACAAGCGCGTGCGGTGCTCCCCTACTCCAACGACCTGGCCCGGTTCGCCGCCTACCTGCAGCAGCTGACCATGGAGTCCAACGGCAAATCGGTGCGCGCCGACGGCACTCCGGTGAGCACCGACACCGGCGAGATCTTCTGGGGTGAACCGGGAACCAACGGCCAGCACGCCTTCTACCAACTGCTGCACCAGGGCACGCGGCTGGTGCCGGCCGATTTCATCGGCTTCAGCGAGCCGACCGATGATCTGCCCACCGCCGACGGCACCGGCAGCATGCACGACCTGCTGATGAGCAATTTCTTCGCCCAGACCCAGGTGCTCGCGTTCGGCAAGACCGCCGAGGAAATTGCCGCCGAAGGCACCCCTGCTGCCGTCGTCCCGCACAAGGTGATGCCCGGAAACCGGCCCACCACTTCGATTTTGGCGACCAAGCTGACGCCGTCGGTGGTCGGGCAGTTGATCGCGCTGTACGAGCACCAGGTGTTCACCGAGGGCGTCATCTGGGGCATCGACTCGTTCGATCAGTGGGGTGTCGAGCTCGGTAAGACGCAGGCCAAGGCCCTGCTGCCGGTCATCACGGCCGACGCCGCGCCCGCACCGCAGTCCGACAGCTCCACCGACGCCCTGGTGCGCCGCTACCGAGCGGAGCGCGGCCGCGTTTCCTAGGGATTTGTGCACGAAAATCCGCGGCCGGCGCGGAAAATCGTGCACAAATCCCTAGGCGAAGTACTTGGTGAACCGCGGCGGCACCAGCTTCATCACCTCGACCAGCGGCCACCACGGCCAGCCGGGGACGACGGCGCGGCCCTTCTCCTTCTCGATGGCGTCGACCATGGCCTTCACACCGGTCTCGTTGTCGACCATGAGCATCGTGGAGCCGGCTTTCGCGGTCATCTCCGACTCGATGTAGCCGGGCTCGAGGACCGTGATCTTGATGGGTCCGGACGGGTACTCGGCACGCAGCGACTCACCCAGCGACGTGACGCCGGCCTTGCTCGCGGCGTACGCGGCCTTGAACCCGGGCACCCCGACGTTGCCGAGCACCGACGACACCAGGACCAGATGGCCGCGGCCCGTGGCCTTGAACATCTCCAGTGCCGTTTCGATCTGCACCAGCGCCGCAACGAGATTCGTCTCGATGGTCACCTTGTTGGCCCACAGCTTGCCGCCGCCCAGCGGGTAGCCCTTGCCGATGCCGGCGTTGACGATGACGCAGTCGATACCGCCCAACTGATCGGACAGTTCCTCGAACACCTTGGGCACCTGGTCGTGGTCGTTGACGTCCAGCGCCGCGATGGCCACCGTCACCCCAGGGTACTGCGCCGTCAGTTCGGCCTTCAGTTCTTCCAGGTTGTCCAGCCGGCGAGCGCACAGCGCGAGGTCGCGGCCCTTGGCGGCGAACTGCCGGGCCATACCGGCGCCCAGGCCCGAGCTCGCGCCGGTGATGAGGATCTTCTGCCGAGTCATGCCTGCAGCGTAACCAACTCGACACCTGTCAAGAAAGGTTGCATGGTGCAGGATCGAAGGATGAAGCTCGCCGCCCTGTTGATTGCCGCCATGGGCATGACGTGGCTGCCGCTCGCCCACGCCGACGACGATCAGCTGTTCCGGCTGGTTGACACCGCCGCCCAGCGGCTGCAGACCGCCGATCCGGTGGCCGCCGTCAAGTGGATCAGCGGCGGCTCGATCGAGGATCCCGCACGGGTGCAGCAGGTGCTGAATGCGGTCGGCGCCCAGGCCACCGCGTCCGGCGTCGACCCGGTGTTCGTGCGGCAGGTGTTCACCGATCAGATTCACGCCACCGAGGGCATCGAGTACCTGCGGTTCAGCCAGTGGAAGTTCGATCCGGCCGCGGCTCCCACCACCGCCCCGGATCTGTCCGAATCACGCACGGCGATAGACGGTTTCAACCGCACCATGGTCGCCGAGCTGGCGGCACACCAGAGTGTCCTGCACGGCCCTGGATGCCCGGGTGCGGTGGACGCCGCTCGAACACAAGTCACCGAGCAACGGCACCTCGACCCGCTGTACCAGCAGGCACTGGTGGCGGCGACCAAGAACTACTGCAACTGAATCACTTGAGCAGTTTCGACATCCGCCGGTCGGCCAGCACCTTGCCGCCGGTCTGGCACGTCGCGCAGTACTGAAAAGACTTGTCCGCGAAGGACACTTCCCGGACGGTGTCACCGCAGACCGGGCACGGCAGCCCGGTTCGGGCATGGACCCGGAGCCCAGAGCGCTTCTCCCCCTTGAGGGTTGCCGCCCCCTGCCCGACCGATCGGGTCACCGCATCGGTGAGCACCGAGATCATCGCGTCGTGCAGCGCACTCAGTTGTTCGGGCGTCAGCTTGCCCGCGGTCGCGAACGGCGAAAGTTTGGCCACATGCAGAATTTCGTCGCTGTAGGCGTTGCCGATCCCGGCGATCACGCGCTGATCGGTGATGACGTTCTTGATCCGGCCGGTGTTGCCGGCCAGCACCGCTGCCAACTCCGCCGGCCCGAGCGATAGCGCGTCCGGACCCAGCGTGGCGATCTGCGGCACGGCCAATGGATCGTTCACGAGCCAGACCGCCAGCCGCTTCTGGGTCCCCGCCTCGGTGAGGTCGAAACCCGGTGCCTCACCCGGCTTTCCGAGATGCACCCGCAGCGCGATCGGGCCCTTGCCCGGTTTCAGCGGCGCGGCCGCCAGCTTCTCCGACCAGCGCAGCCAGCCCGCCCGTGACAGGTGGGTGATCAGGTGCAGGTCGCCGACCTGCAGCCCCAGGTACTTGCCCCAGCGGTTGGCGCCCGTCACCTCCTTGCCGTACAACGCCGTCGGCGGCGGGTCGAAGGTTTTGAGCACCGACAGGGCGGAGACGTCGACGCGGCCCACCGGCAGTCCGACCGCATGACGACGCAGGTGATCGGCGAGCGCCTCGACCTCGGGAAGTTCCGGCATGGGTTCAGGCTAGCGACTGGATGTACCGCATGCTGTACACATGGCAGACCGCTCGGCGCCCGCCCCGGCCACCAATCCGCTGCGACGCATGCTGGTCATCAACAGCGTGCCGCGTCGCTGGCCGTTCGCACTGCGGGCGTCGATCTGCATGGTGGTGCCGATTCTCGCCGGGTGGGCGGCAGGAGACGTGCCGGCCGGGCTGGTCGCCACCATCGGTGGTTTCACCTCGCTGTACGGCAGCGGACGGCCGTATCTCAACCGTGCGATGTATCTCGGCGCCATCGCGGTCTCGTTCGCGGTGGTCGTGGCGCTCGGCGACTGGGCGGCGGCAACCCCGTGGTCGGCGGTTCTCGTGGTGAGCGTCATCGCGATGGCCGCCGTACTGATCTGCCAGGCCCTGTCGGTCGGACCGCCCGGCGCCTACATGCCAGTGCTGGCGTGCGCGGCGGCGGTCGGGATCGCGGCCGAGCACCTGAGTCCCTGGCGGCTGGGTGCGCTGGTACTGGCCGGCGGCGCGTTCGCCTGGGTGGTGCACATGGCCGGCGTACTGGTCCGCCCCCGCGGGCCCGAGCGCGCTGCGGTGGCCGGTGCCGCCGAAGCGGTGGCCACCTACATCGAAACGTCTTCGCCCGATGCGCGGCACCGCGCCGCTCAACTCTTGCACGAAGCGTGGATCACGCTCGTCACGTTCCAGCCGGTGCACCCCAAGCCTGACGACACCCTGTATCGACTGCGGATGACGAACCGCCGACTACATGTACTGTTCGCCGAGGCCATGGCTGCCGCCGATCACGGCCGGCCGCTGTCCGTCGACAGCGCCGCACTGGCCCGGCAACTGGGCACGGTGCCCGACGACATCGGCGGCAGTTTCGCGGGCCTGATCCCGCTCGGGCGGCCGTCCGTCGCGACGCTGCTGCGCCGGGCGATGACGCCGGGGGCTCCCCCGCTGACCGCGGCCCTGCGCACCGCGGTCGCCGTCGCGATCGCCGGAACCGTCACCGTCGGCCTGAACATGGACCACGCGTACTGGGCGATGGCGGCGGCAGTGCTGATGCTGCACCAGGGCTTCGACTGGCGGCGCACGGTGCAACGCGGCCTCGAACGCACCCTGGGCACGTGGCTCGGCCTGGTGCTGGCCGGGGGCATCTTGATCGCGGCACCGGGTGGACCGTGGCTGGCCCTGATCGTCGGTACGTTGCAGTTCGTCATCGAGATGTTCGTGGTGCGTAACTACACCGTCGCGGTCATCTTCATCACGCCCGCGGCCTTGACCATCGCGTCGGGCGGACACCACATCGCCGACGTGCCCGCCATGCTGCTCGCCCGCGGTATCGACACCGTGATCGGTTGCGCGGTGGCACTTCTGGTGTTGTGGGTGACGCGGCGCGGCCATCCCGCGGCGCGCCCCGCCGAGTCGATCGCGGCCACGCTGGATGCGGTCGCGGTCGTGGTCGGACATCTGGCCGCAGGTCAGGTGACCACCGATCAGGCCCGCAACGACCGTCGCGATCTGCAGGTACGGGCGATGGCCATGCTTCCGGTGTACGACACCGCCATCGGCGGATCGAGCCGCAGTCGGGTTGCGGCAGAACGACTTTGGCCGATCATCGTCGCAACCGAGCAACTGGCCTACCGCACACTCGCCACTGCATGGGCCACGGAGCAGTCCGAAGCACCGTTCACCCCCGCCGACGCCCAGCGACTGACCGCGACGCTCGGCGATCTGGCCGACGCGGTGCGCACCGGACGGCCGGCAGCCGAGATCACCGAGCCACCGGCGTTCGGCGCCAACGAGTTACACGCGATCCGGGCGTCCCTGACGTAGGGATTTGTGCACGTTTTTCCGCGGTCGGCGCGGAAAAACGTGCACAAATCCCTAGCTCTCGATGGCGCGCTGCACCAGACCCAGCGCCCAGCCGACGATTGACAGCAGGATCGCCGCCCAGATCGCCGTGAACCAGAACTGGTCGATCCCCAGGCCCCAGTGGGTGGTGTTCTCGGTGATCCACGAGGTGATCCACAGCATCCAGGCGTTGATGACGATGTGGATGAGGCCGAGCGTGAGGATGTAGAGCGGGATCGCGAACAGCTGCACGATCGGCTTGATGATGGCGTTGACCAACCCGAAGACGAACGCCACCACCAGGATGATGCCGACCCGCTCGAGTTGGCCGGCGCCCACGGGGAAGACGAAGTAGATCCCCGACACCATGCGCGTGACCAACCACAACGCCAGGCCGGTCAACCCAGCACGAACCAGCAGCGATTTCATGCTGTCGATTCTGCCCGCAGCAGGTAGGTGTCCATGATCCAGCCGTGCCGCGCCCGGGCGTCGGCCCGCTCCCGCGCGATGCGTTCCCCGACCTCGCCGACGGTCCCGGCGATCAGCATCTCGTCCGGGGTGCCGAGGTAGGCGCCCCACCAAATCCGCGTCTGCGGTGGGCATTCCAGGAACGAGCACTCGCCGTCGAGCATCACCACCGCGGCCCCCGCCAGCCCGTGCTCACGCAGCTGACGCCCCGTCGTGATGAGCACCGGCTCGCCAATGTCGTTGAGCGGGATGCGATGTCGAGCGGTGAGCGCCTGGATGGCGGTGATGCCGGGGATGACGTCGAACTCGAACTCGACGTGTTCGGCGACGCGGTCCAGGATGCGCAGCGTGCTGTCGTAGAGCGACGGGTCGCCCCACGCCAAAAAGGCGCCCACGCCATCCGGCCGCAGTTCGGTCTCGATGGCCTGCGCCCACAGCCGGGCCCGCGCGGCATGCCATTCGGCGACGGCCTCGTGGTACTCGCGATCTTTGGCCCGCTTGGGATCGGGCAGTGCCACGAACCGGTAGCCGGGGTCTTCGATGAAGCGCTCGCAGATCAGCCGGCGCAGCGCGACGAGATCGTCCTTGGTGTCGCCTTTGTCCATCGCGAAGAACACCTGCGTGTCGTTGAGCGCCGCGATGGCTTGGGCGGTGACGTACTCCGGGTCGCCGGCGCCGATACCGATGACGTGGATTGTGCGCATCCGCGAAGGCTAGCGGCCTGAGGCGGCCGCAGTTTTATCCAGTACCGCAGGTATTGACTACCTCTGGTATCGGACGTAGCTTCGGATTACGGACACTTTCGAAGGGATGTCAACGATGACAGCTTCGGTCAAAGGCCAGACGACGCGCGCGGAATTCGCCGAACGCCTGCTCAAAGGCTCGGTACGCAAGTCTTACGCGCCGATCGTCGACATCGACTGGGACGCGCCGATCGACCCGGACAAGTACTTCCTGCCGCCGAAAGTGGTGTCGCTGTACGGCACCCCGCTCTGGGAGTCGATGAGCCGGGCCGAGCAGATCGAGCTGTCACGCCAGGAACTGGTGAACACCCTGTCGGCGGGCATCTGGTTCGAGAACATCCTCAACCAGGCCCTGCTGCGCAAGGCGATGCATCAGGACCCGACGGCGAGTGCCACCCACTACGAGCTGACCGAACTCGGCGACGAGACCCGCCACATGGTGATGTTCGGCAAGGCCATCGAGAAGGTGGGCGCCGACCCGGTACGCCCCAAGTGGTACCAGCGCACCATCATCAACATGCTGCCGTTCGCGTTCCAGGGCTCGGTGCTGTGGGTGGCGGCGCTGATCGGCGAGGAGATTTTCGATTCACTGCAGCGGCAGATGATGGACGATCCCGAGCTGCAGCCGATGGTGCAGCGGCTCATGCGAATTCACGTCACCGAGGAGGCCCGGCACATCCAGTTCGCCCGCGACGGCCTGCGCAAGCGGGCGCCGGAGATGTCGTGGGCCAAGCGCTTCTGGATCGGTAACCTCAACGGCGTGGGCGGCCTGTTCTTCCGGTTCCTGTTCACCAACAAGGTGCAGTACCGCCGCGTGGGGCTGGACGCGCGGGCCGCGCGCCGCATGGCGCGGACGTCGCCGCACCGGATCGAGACACAGATCGCCGGCTTCGCGCCGCTGGCGTCATTCCTGGAGGAAGTTGGACTCCTCGGCCCCATCGCGCGGCGGTTGTGGCGGCGGAGCGGATTCCTGCCCGGCGGTTCTGTCGCGCCGGCTGCGCGAGCCGAGATCGCCGAACCCGAAGACCTGTACGACGGACCCGCCACGATCGACGGCCGCGACGTCCGGGTCCGGCTGGCCGGGCACCTCGATCCGATCGACGGCCAGTACCACTGGCGGGGAACGGTTTTCGAGACGCTCGACGAGCTGCCGCGCACTGCCGTCACCGTGGCCGTGGGCGAGCGCACTGCAACGGCACGCGTCACCGAGCGCAGCCAGCAGGGCGGCTACGCGATCAGCGGCACCGGGTTGCCGCCGTTCCCGCTGAACTGACGACCACTGAATGGGCCGTACCCGGCCCATGAAACTAGAACACGTTCTAGTATCGCTTCATGAGGTTCACCTACGCCGAAGCGATGACCGACCCGTCCTACTACATCCCGCTGGCCAAGGCGGCGGACGAGGCCGGCTACCACGCGATGACCATCCCGGACAGCATCGCGTACCCCTTCGAGTCCGACTCGACCTACCCGTACACCGCCGACGGCAGCCGCGAGTTCCTCGACGGCAAGTCGTTCATCGAGTCGTTCGCCCTGATCGGCGCGCTGTCCGCGGTCACCACCAAGCTGCACTTCAACATCTTCGTGCTGAAGCTGCCCATCCGGCCGCCGGCGCTGGTGGCCAAGCAGGCCGGCTCGCTGGCCGCGATGTTCGACAACCGCCTGGGCCTGGGCGTGGGCACCAGCCCGTGGCCGGAGGACTACGAGGTCATGGGTGTGCCGTTCGCCCGCCGCGGCAAGCGCATGGACGAGTGCATCGACGTCATCCGCGGCCTGACGCAGGGCGACTACTTCGAGTACCACGGCGAGTTCTACGACATTCCCAAGACCAAGATGACGCCGGCGCCGACCAAGCCGGTGCCGATCCTGGTCGGTGGCCACGCCGACGCCGCACTCAAGCGCGCCGCCCGCAACGACGGCTGGATGCATGGCGGCGGCGACCCGGCTGAGCTCGACCCGCTGCTCAAGAAGCTCGCGCAGTACCGCGAATCCGAAGAGCGCATCGGGCTGTGCGACGAGTTCCAGATCCACGTCATCTCGATCGACGGCTTCACCGTCGACGGCGTGAAGCGCCTCGAGGACAAGGGCGTCACCGACGTCATCGTCGGCTTCCGCGTGCCCTACATCATGGGCGAGGACACCCAGCCGCTCGACGAGAAGATCAAGCACCTGGAGATGTTCGCCGAGAACGTCATCGCCAAGGTCTGAGCGCGACTACTCGTCGATGACGTGGACCGCGGCCTCCTCGGCGGAGGCCGCGCTCCCGTCGATGCCGACGTCCCCGGCAAGCAGCTCACCGTCCTGCTCGCCGGCCACGAGCCGGCCGGACCGCTGGTCACCGACCTCGTCTTCGCCCCACTGCTCGTCGGGATCGTCACCCTCGTCAAGCTGCAGCGCCGGGTCCGGCTCTTCCTCGGCGAGCAGCTCGTCGAGGGTCTCTTGGTCCCGGGGCTCACGCCATTTGTCGGGCGGCGAGTAGCCCTCGTCCAGCAGGTCATCGACACCGCGGTCGATCAGCATGTCCTCCTGGGTCAGCTGATCCTCATCGTCGACGCTGTACTCATCCGAGGCACTCATGTAATCACCTTGCCACGGATCGCCAAGTCTGGCGAGCAGTCCCCCAGCGGGAGGTGCCCCCAGTTCGCGAGCGGGAAGTGCCCCGGCTCGCTGGCTGGATCACAGCGTGCGGCTGATGATCTCCTTCATGATTTCGCTTGTGCCGCCGTAGATCTTGTTCACGCGCGCCGCGGCGTAGGCCCGGCCGATCGGGTACTCCATCATGTAGCCGTACCCGCCGAAGAACTGCACACAGCGGTCGACGACGGCCACGGCCCGGTCCGCGGCGATCAGCTTTCCCATGGAGGCGATCGCCGGATCGTTGTCGCCGTCGATCAGCGACTGCACGCAGTAGTCCACCGTGGTCTTGATGGACAGCACCTCGGCCTTGAGCTCGGCGAGCTGGAATCGGTTGTGCTGGAAGTTGATCAGCGGTTTGCCGAAGGCCTCGCGCTGCTTGGTGTACTTGATGGCCTCCAGCACCGCGGCCTCGGCCATGCCGGCGCAGATCGATCCGATGACGAGCCGTTCGCGGGCCAGCTGCGACATCAGCTGGTAGAAGCCCAGACCTTCCTGCTCACCGAGCAGGTTGGTGACCGGCACGCGCATGTCGCTGAAGAACAGCTCGCGGGTGTCCTGGCCGTGCTGACCGACCTTCTCCAGCACCCGGCCGCGCTCGAAGCCCGGCAGGTCGTTGACCTCGGCGACGATCAGCGACACCCCGGCCGCGCCCTGCGTGGGATCGGTCTTGGCGACGATCACCACCATGTCGCACAGAGATCCGTTGGAGATGAAGGTCTTTGAGCCGTTGATGACGTAGTGGTCGCCATCGCGGATGGCGGTGGTGCGGACGGCCTGCAGGTCCGAACCAGTGCCCGGCTCGGTCATCGCGATGGCCAGCACCGTCTCGCCGCTGATGATCTTCGGCATCCAACGGGCCTTCTGCTCCGCGTTGCCGTAGGTGTCGATGTAGTGCGCCACGATCGGCGAGTGCACCGACCAGCCCGAGGCCGAATCATGAGCCAGCGCAAACTCTTCGGCCACCACGGCCGAGAAGCCGAAGTCACCGCCCGCGCCGCCGTACTCCTCGGGCAGGTCCAGGCCGAGCAGGCCGGCGTCGCCGAGCTTGTTCCAGAACTCGCGGTCGACCTGGTGGTTCTTGGCCCACCGCTCCTGGTTGGGCGTGGCCTCCTTGGCCAGGAACGCCGCCGCGTGCTGACGCAGCTCGCGGTGCTGATCGGTCTCCCAGCTGGCCCGGTACTTCGGGAAGAGCTCTGACATTGGTCCACCTCGCTAAATTCTGCGCGCTATACAACTGTATAGGCCCCTGTTCATGTGTACAGTACATTGATCCGGTTGCCGATGGGAGGTCTGATGGTTGATCCGAGGGCAACTGTCGACGACCTGACAGCCAAAGCGCGCATCCGCAACACCGCGCTGGACCTGTACGCCAAACACGGCGAAGACCGAATCTCGTTGCGCGCCATCGCCGCGGAGGCAGGCGTCGCGGTCGGGCTGGTGCAGCACCACTTCAAGACCAAGGCCGGCCTGCGGAACGCGGTGGACCAGCTGGTGGTCGACTACTTCGCGGGTGCGCTTGCCGAGGTGCCCGAAGACGCCTCCACCGCCGTGCGCGACGCCGCCGTCCGCGACATGCTGCGGGCCAATCCGGCGGTGGTCGACTACGTGCGCCGGGCCCTGCTGCAACCGAACGTCGCCGACAGCCACCTGGTCGACGTCATCGTCGACCTCACGCAACGCGAGGTCCGGGCGGCCCGCAAGACCGGTCGCGCCTCGACCACGCGCCGCGAGAACACCCAGGTCGTCGCCGTGCTCGCCCGGCAGATGGGCGAACTACTGTTGGCGCCCATGGTCGACGCGGTGTGGGCACGGGTGGCGCCGGATACGAAACCGCCACGACTCCGGGTGACGGTCGACGAGGCCGGGCAATGACCGTCAGCGTCGATGAATTCGAGGTCGCCGACCCCGCCGACGCGTGGACCGCGGCCGGCTTCACCGTCGAGCCGGACGGCGTATGCCGGGTCGGCGGCGTCCGTATGCGGTTGGTCGGACGCGAGCGTGGCACGGGCATCGTCGGATGGGCACTGCGCGGCGTGCCGTCCGACCAGCCGCTCGACGGCATCCCCACCACGCGATCGGACGCGCCGCCGCCGACGCCCGCCGAGCACCCCAACGGCGCGGTATCGGTCGACCACGTCGTGCTGCTGTCACCCGACTTGAAACGGACCGTCGCGGCGCTGGCGGCCGTCGACGTCCATCCGCGCCGCGAACGGGACGGCGAACTGGGCGGCCGGCCGATGCGGCAGATCTTCTTCCGGCTGGGCGAGGTGATCCTCGAGGTCGTCGGGTCGCCCGGCGCCACGGGCGACGGCCCGTCCACGTTGTGGGGCCTGACCTACGTCGTCGACGACATCGATGCCACCGCCGCCTTCTTCGCTGACCGCACCGCGCCCGTCAAACCGGCGGTGCAACCCGGACGCCGGATCACCACGCTGCGGCATCACGAATTCGGGATGTCGGTCCGCACGGCGATGATCTCGGCACCTATTCTCAGCCGATGAGCGACTCCGCTACCGACGACGTCGTGGTCATCCACACCGACGGCGGCTGCCGCCCCAACCCCGGCCCCGGCGGCTGGGGTGCGGTGCTGCGCATGCGCCATCACGTGCGCGAAATGTTCGGCGGCGAGGCCGGTGAAACCAGCAACAACCGCATGGAGCTGATGGCGCCGATCATGGCGCTCGAGGCGTTGACGCGGCCTGTCGTGGTGCACCTGCACACCGACAGCACCTACGTCCGCAACGGCATCACCAAGTGGGTGTACGGCTGGGAGCGCAACGGCTGGATGACGGCGTCGAAGCAGCCCGTGAAGAACGTCGACCTGTGGCAGCGGCTGCAGGCGGCCTGCGCCCGGCACCAGGTCGAGTGGTTCTGGGTCAAGGGGCACTCCGGCATCACCGACAACGAGTTGGCCGATCAGCTGGCGACGCGCGGGCTGGAAGAGGCCGTCGCCGCCGCACTCTGCCTGCCGTGATTTGTGCACGAAAATCCGCGCCTGCCGCGGAAAATCGTGCACAAATCACTCCCAGGTGACCTCTGCGGGCGTCTTGTCGGGGCGGAGGCCACGCCAGCTGGGCTGGCGCAAGCGGTTGTCCGTGGTGCGCTCGCTGTAGCGCACCTCGCCCACCAGTTCGGGCCGCACGTAGGTCACGCCTTTGGCATCCAGGGTGGAAAGCGGTGCGGTAAAAGGTGATTCGCGCGTCTCGAGCGGCTTGAGTATCGCCTTCAGATCAGCCAGCATCTTGTCGGTGAACCCGGTACCGACGCGGCCGGCGAACTGCAGGCCGTCGCCTTCGGGAACCCCGACCAGCAGCGCCCCGATACCGCTGGTGCGGCCGCCCTCCCCGGCCCGCCAGCCGCCGATCACCACTTCCTGTGTGCGCCAGAACTTGTCCTTCACCCAGGCCTCCGACCGCCCCGGCCGGTACCCCGAATCCCATTTCTTCGCGACCACCCCTTCATAGCCGCGCTCATCGGCGAACTTCAGGGGGTCTTCCGCCGGCAGCAGTGGCGGTACCGTCAGCGCACCGTCAGAGGCCAAGGTCTCCAACAACTTTCGCCGATCCCGGTACTTCGCGCGGGTCAGGTCGCGTCCGTCGAGGGACAGGATGTCGAAACACCAGAATTCGATGTGGCTGCCGGATCCGCGGTTCTGCATGGCCTGGAAGCTCGGCACACCGTCCTGCAACGCCACCACCTCGCCGTCGAGGATCACGTGGTGGTCGGCGAGATCGGCTGCCAACGACTGCAGTTGCGGGAATTCTCCCGTGACGTCACGGCCGCTGCGAGCGGTCAGCCGAATTCGGCCGTGGTCGGCGTCGACCAGGAGCCGGTAGCCGTCCCACTTTCCTTCGAAGGCCCAGTGGTCCGGAGACAGCCGGCCCACCGAGCCGTGCGTGGCCAGCATGGGTTGCAGCCGTTGCTCTTTCATCCGGCGCACCAGCCAGTTCTTACCTTCGGTCTGGATCAGCACGTAGCGCCCGGAGACCCGGCTGCCGTGGAGGTTGACGATGACCTCGCCGTTTTCGCCTGGGTCCCGGAACTTTTCGGTGTCGTAGGTGCCCGAATCCCAGATCGTGACGTGCCCGCCGCCGTATTCGCCCTTGGGGATGTCGCCTTCGAAGGTGGCGTACTCCAGCGGGTGGTCTTCGGTGTGCACCGCCAGGTGGTTGACGGTCGAGGTGTCCGGAAGGTTCTTCGGGACAGCCCAACTGACCAGCACGCCGTCGCGTTCGAGCCGGAAGTCGTAGTGCAGCCGGCGGGCGTGGTGTTCTTGGATGACGAAGCGGTTGTTGAGACCCGATGCGGGCGGGGCCGCGGGCACCGGCTCCGGCGTGCGACCGGGGTCCCGCATGCTGCGGTAGGTGGTGAGCCGGTCGGCCACCGGCGCGTCGCCGTCCATGTCCGCGAGCAGATCGCCGTCGTCGGCCAGGCGGGCCAGCACCTCGTCGAACCGCAGCTGGCGCAACTCGGGATCGTCGAGTTCCTCCCAGGTACGCGGCGCCGCCACCGTCGGCTCGTCGCGGCCGCGCAACGAGTACGGTGCCACCGTCGTCTTGGCCGCGGAGTTCTGGCTCCAGTCCAGAAACACCTTGCCGGCCCGCAGACTGCGGGTCATGGTCGCGGTGACCAGCCCACCCATCGACGATTCGAGTTGCTGGGCAACACGTTTGGCGACAGCCGACGCACCGCGGGAGCTGACGGGCGAGGCCAGCGGCACATACAGGTGTAAACCCTTACTGCCGCTGGTCACCGGATGGGCCTCCAGATCCATGCCGGCGACGAGTTCGCGGACGGCACGCGCCACCTCGCACAACTGCGCCATCGTGACACCCTCGCCCGGATCCAGGTCGAACACGATGCGTGTCGCGGGCCCGGGCGCCGGGGCCTCGCCCGGCCCGCCGCCCCCACCGACAAAGCGCCATTGCGGCACATGCACTTCCAACGACGCCTGTTGGGCGATCCAGGCCAGCCCCTCGGGCGTGTCGATGATCGGATAGACGGTGGTTCCGCTGCGATGCGTGATGGCGCCGCGCTCCAGCCACTCCGGCGCCGACGACGCCAGCTGCTTCTCGAAGAACGGCTGCTGCGCAACACCATTGGGCCACCGTTTACGGGTGACGGGACGGCCCGCGATGTGCGGCAACATCGCGCCGGCGACGGCGAGGTAATAGTCGAAAACGTCGGCCTTGGTGGTGCCGGTCGCCGGATAGAGCACCTTGTCGGGGTTGGTCAGCCGCACCCGTCCGAATTGCTCCACACCTCAAGTATCCAAGCCACGGCGCGATCATGGGCCATACTGGGGTATGCGGTCCATCTGGAAGGGGTCAGTCGCCTTCGGTCTGGTCAATGTGCCGGTGAAGGTGTACAGCGCCACTGAGGATCACGACATCAAGTTTCATCAGGTGCACGCCAAGGACAACGGCCGCATCCGATACAAGCGGGTGTGCGAGGTCTGCGGCGAGGTCGTCGAGTTTCGGGATATCGCCAAGTCTTTCGAATCGGAGGACGGCCAGACCGTCATCATCACCGACGAGGACATCGCCACGCTGCCGGAAGAGCGCAGCCGCGAGATCGAGGTCGTCGAGTTCGTCCCGGCCGAGCAGATCGATCCGCTCATGTACGACCGCAGTTATTTCCTCGAGCCGGACTCGAAGTCCTCGAAGTCGTACGTGCTGCTGGCCCAGACGTTGGCGCAGACCGACCGCGTGGCCATCGTGCATTTCTCGCTGCGTAACAAGACGCGGCTGGCGGCGTTGCGCGTCAAGGATTTCGGCAAGCGCAACGTGATGATCGTGCACACGCTGCTGTGGCCCGACGAGATTCGCGATCCGGATTTCCCGGTGCTGGACAAGGAAGTCGAGATCAAGAAGGCCGAGCTGACGATGGCCGGCCAGGTGGTGGACTCGATGACCGAGGACTTCCAGCCCGAGCAGTTCCACGACACCTACCGCGAGCAGATGGAAGAGCTCATCGAAGCCAAGATCGCGGGCGGCGAGGCGTTCACCACCGAGGAAGCGGCGACCGAGCTGGACGCGACCGAGGACGTCTCCGATCTGCTGGCCAAGCTGGAGGCCAGCGTGAAGTCGCGGAAGTCCACCGCCAAGGCCGGCTCGAAGTCCGGCGCCAAGTCCAGCGCGAAGTCGCGGTCCTGAGCGGTCGGCGGTCTCTCACCGGGGCCGCCCGCGCGTCCTACGACGAACGTGTCGCTTTTGTCTGGTTTCGCCCGCCGATCCGGTCCAAACCCGCACGCTCGCCATAGCACCCCACGTGTACGTATCAGCCGGAGCGGTCAACGCATTCGCAGCAATTGAAACGTGTTCTAGAAATTCGTTCCCGCGGC
Source organism: Mycobacterium sp. SMC-18 (assembly GCF_045310895.1). Classification (NCBI taxonomy): domain Bacteria; kingdom Bacillati; phylum Actinomycetota; class Actinomycetes; order Mycobacteriales; family Mycobacteriaceae; genus Mycobacterium; species Mycobacterium sp. SMC-18. The sequence continues at coordinate 2,700 of NZ_JBJIAL010000029.1, read as the reverse complement.
GTCCCAAACTTGCTAGCGTGCCTAACAACGACCACGACGACGCGAGTGAGGCACACGTGATTCTGGACAGATTCCGGCTCGACGACCAGGTAGCGGTGGTGACCGGCGCGGGCCGCGGCCTCGGCGCGGCCATTGCCGTCGCATTCGCCGAAGCCGGTGCTGACGTGCTGATTGCCGCGCGGACCGAGTCTCAGTTGCACGAGGTCGCCGCGCAGGTCGAGGCCGCCGGCCGCAAGGCGCACGTCATCGCCGCCGACCTCGCCCACCCGGACGAGACCGCCAAGCTCGCCGCCGCGGCGGTCGAGGCGTTCGGCCGACTAGATGTCGTCGTCAACAACGTCGGCGGCACCATGCCCGGGCCGCTGATGTACACCTCGCCGCAGGATCTCAAAGACGCCTTCACCTTCAACGTCGCCACCGCGCACGCACTGACACAGGCGGCGGTCCCGCTGATGCTGGAGCACGCCGGCGGTGGCAGCGTCATCAACATCACCTCAGCCGTCGGCCGGCTGGCGGGCCGCGGATTCGCCGCATACGGCACGGCCAAAGCGGCACTCGCGCACTACACCAAGCTCGCCGCCATGGACCTGTGCCCGAAGATCCGGGTCAACGGCATCGCGCCCGGTTCGATCCTGACCTCCGCGCTGGACATCGTCGCCTCCAACGAGGCGTTACGCGACCCCATGGAGAAGGCCACCCCGATGCGCCGCCTCGGCGACCCGGAGGACATCGCGGCCGCCGCGCTGTACCTGGCCTCCCCGGCCGGTGCCTACGTCACCGGCAAGGTGCTGGAGGTCGACGGCGGCCTCACGTTTCCCAACCTTGATCTCCCCATCCCGGACCTGTGAGGAACGTCTGCATGCCCATCAAAGTCGCCGCAGTCGGCACTGGCAACGTCGGCCGCCATGCCCTGACTCAGCTCATCAATGACCCCGCCTACGAACTGACCGGCGTCTGGGTGTCCTCTGCCGCCAAGGCCGGCAAAGACGCCGGAGAGCTTGCCGGACTTGATATTTCGACCGGCGTCACGGCCACCGACGACCTCGACGCCATCTTGGCGAGCAAGCCCGACTGCGTCGTCTACACGGCGATGGCAGACAACCGGCTGCCCGAGGCGCTGGAGGACTACCGCCGCATCCTGGCCGCCGGGATCAACGTCGTCGCCAGTGCGGCGGTGTTCCTGCAGTATCCGTGGCAGGTGCTGCCCGCCGAACTGATCGCGCCGCTCGAAGACGCCGCACAACAAGGCGGTTCGTCGCTGTTTGTGAACGGCATCGACCCGGGCTTCGCCAATGACCTTCTCCCCCTTGCCCTCATGGGCACCTGTCAGAGCGTCGAGCAGGTCCGGTGCATGGAGATCGTCGACTACGCCACCTACGACAGCGCGACGGTGATGTTCGACGTGATGGGCTTCGGCAAGCCCATCGATGAGTTACCGATGCTGCTGCAGCCCGGCGTGCTGAGCCTGGCGTGGGGTTCGGTCGTGCGGCAGTTGGCCGCGGGTCTCGGCATCGAACTCGACGAGGTGACCGAGACGCACGCCCGGGTGCCCGCGCCCGAGGACTTCGACATCGCGTCGGGCCACATCCCGGCGGGCACGACGGCAGCCATGCGGTTCGAGGTGCGCGGCATGAAGGACGGCCACCCGGCCGTCGTGCTCGAGCACATCACCCGCCTCCGTGACGATCTCTGCCCCGACTGGCCACAGCCCGCGCAGGAGGGCGGCTCGTACCGCGTCGAGGTGACCGGCGAGCCGTCGTACGCCCTGGACCTGTGCCTGAGCAGCGGCAAGGGCGACCACAATCACGCCGGACTCGTTGCCACCGCTGCCCGCGTCGTGAACGCGATCCCGGCGGTCGTGGCCGCCGAGCCGGGCATCCGCACGACGCTGGACCTGCCGCTCATCACCGGGAAAGGGCTGTACCGGCGCATCTGACGCCGTCGAAAATAGAGTCATTCGTCGCTAGCGGGCGACCCACCTCTCGAAGCCAGAATCAGGGCGAACTTACGCGAAAGTCAGTTCGCCGAATGTCCGATTCTGAGCCTTTGAAAGGGCCCGCCATGCACACCGCCGCTCGACCGTTCGCTTCCGTCGGCGTGTCCCTGGCCGGGGCCGCGGCTATCGCCGTCGCCCCGGTCATGGCGCCGACCGTCAGTACCCAGATTCACCACATGGAAGCTCAGATCGAGCGCACCGCGGTACGTCTGACCGCCACCATCAACCCCTTCGAGGCGTACGCGCAGGCGTTCAACAACACCGTCGCCAGCCTGCAGACCATCGTGAGCACGGCACAGACCAACGGGCCGACGCCGATCCTGACCGCGGCCCTCAACAACCAACTCGCCGCGCTGCAGGACCTGCTGAAGCTGGTGTCGTCGCCGGGTTCGGTCAAGGTCGACCCGACTCCGCAGCCGGCCGTGCCGTTCGCACCGGCGCCGCCGCTGTTGAACGCGCTGGGCAGCACCCTCGGCCAGATCGGGACCAATCTGACGACGGCCGTGCCACCGCTGTTGGCGGCCGCCGTCAACGATCTGACGAAGGGCAACGTCGAGGATGCGACGAATCAGCTGCTCCTGGTCGGGTTGAACGCGCTGATCCCGCTGACCAATCTGCTGGCGCCGGGATAGCGTCCCGGGGAGTGGTGGACTTCGGATCTGGCGTGGTTCACGCGTTGTGATCAACGAGTCATGGTGAACGCT
>NZ_JBJIAL010000028.1:0-68669 GCF_045310895.1 Mycobacterium sp. SMC-18 | reverse complement strand
TTTTCGAGAGACCTCGACCTCTATCCCGGCAACGACGCGCCAACCACCTCTACACCCTCATCTGTGAAGAGCCCGATTTCAGCCCGGGATTCAAGCACCCAATCCCATTGCACCGCGTTTGCTACCCGAGCGACGCCGGTCGCGTCCAACTGGTGCGCCACATCGACGGGATCGCACGCGCTCATGTCAAATTCACACATTTGGACGGAAGTGTAGACAACCAGAGAACGTCGTTACCACGATTGCTGCGATTTGACATTTGCCCGGTAATGACCATGCAATTCGCGAGTCAAGAGAGCGATTCTGCAATCACGTAAATATTGCCGAATTACTGCACTTCAAGCCAGTAACCGCGCACCGAGGGCGCGTTGCGTTACTGCTCGATGCGAGTGAGTCCGAGAACCGGAATCGTCCGCGTGGTTTTGCGCTGATATTCGGCGAAATTCTCGAAGCGGCCGGCCTGCGTCGCGTAGACGCGGTCGCGTTCGGCGCCCTGCAGCTCGCGTACCCGAACCCTGTACTTGTCGGGCCCGATCTCGACCGCGACCTGCTCGGGATGGGCCAGCGCATTGTGGTACCAGGCCGAGCTCGTGTCCTTGCCGTTGTTGGAGGCGAAGACGTAGATCTCGTCGCCGTCCGACTTCTGGTAGGCCATCGGGTTCTGTCGCGGTTGGCCGGACTTGGCGCCAACGGTATGCAGGATCAGCATGTCGAACTGGGCGAACCAGCCATCGACCACGCCGGTTTCGCGAATCTGCCTGATGACGTCGTTGTGGAAATCGGTCTCATCCCCGGAAGTGCTCATGCGTCCATCCTGCTGCCGCACGACCACCTATGTCAATCAGATTGATATGTGGGCCGCCTCACGGGCCGGTGGGTTGCTGCCAATCGATCGGCCTGTCGCCATCAACCCACCCCTAGCGCGATATACCCCCAGGGGGTATCGTGGAGTCGACTCCGATACCGCTCGATTTCGACGATGAGGAATGACAACGATGGCCAGCGATTCCCACCACCATCCCGCCGACCACCAGGGCGGAAACGACCACAGCTCCCACCTGGATCATGCGCACCACGGCGGCGACATCAACGCCATGGCAGTCAGCGCGACCCTGCATTGCCTCACCGGCTGCGCCATCGGGGAGATCGTCGGCCTGATCATCGGCACGGCTCTGGGCTTGACGAACCTCGCGACCATCGGACTGGCCATCGCGCTGGCATTCGTCTTCGGCTACACCCTGTCGACGTTGCCACTGCTGAAAGCCGGTCTCGCGATCGGCACGGCGCTCAGCGTGGTCCTGGCTGCAGACACGCTGTCGATCGCGACGATGGAGATCGTCGACAACCTGGTCATGGCCGTGATCCCGGGCGCGATGAACGCCGGCCTGGTCAACCCGATCTTCTGGATCGGGATGATGATCGCGCTGACTGTCGCCTTCTTCGCCGCCTACCCGGTAAACCGATACCTGCTGCAAAAAGGCAAAGGCCACGCACTGACGCACAAGTACCACGGAGGCGCCGGTTCCGACGTCACCGGAATTCGGCGCTTCATCCCCACGCTGAGTACGCCGACGCTGACCGCGGCGATCACCGCGTTCATGCTCGGCGGCTTGGTCGTCGCCGTCGCAGACCAGCTCGACTCCCCCGACACCGCGCCGCACAGTCAAACATCGCCGTCCGCGCACGCGGCACCATGAGTGACATCAGAATCCCGATGCCACCGATACGGCGCGCGGCGTTTAGCATGAGTCGTCCCTATGGGTCCCTATCTCGGTAGGTGCCGCCCCCGTAGCTCAGGGGATAGAGCACGGCTCTCCTAAAGCCGGTGTCGCAGGTTCGAATCCTGCCGGGGGCACTTATCCGGGTGTATTACGTCGGTTGATGGCTGACATTTCTCTGTCGGGTGATGCCTGACAGTGTTTCGGCTGATGCTTTACTCCTGCTTCGGTTGATCCTTGACACTCCCTGAATGAGGGAGTTGAGCGTGGCTGAGCAGCGGTATCAGACGGTGCTGGCAGTGATCAGTGATGGGTTGTCGGTGACGCAGGCGGCCGAGAAGGCGGGGGTGTCGCGTCAGACGGTGCATGCCTGGTTGGCCCGGTATGAGGCCGAGGGTTTGGACGGGTTGGTTGATCGGTCGCATCGGCCGGTGTCGTGTCCGCATCAGATGTCAGCCGAGGTTGAAGCGGCGGTGCTGGAGTTGCGGCGCTCACGTCCGTATTGGGGGCCGCGGCGGTTGGTGTTCGAGCTGACCAAACGCAAGGTGTCACCGGTGCCCTCGGAGTCGGCGGTGTACCGGGCGTTGGTGCGGTCGGGGTTGATCGATCCGCGGTTGCGCGACCGGCGGGCCCGCAAGTGGAAACGCTGGGAGCGGGGCGCGCCGATGGAGTTGTGGCAGATGGATGTCGTCGGTGGGTTCCCGCTGGCCGACGGGACCAGCGCCAAGGCCTTGACCGGGATCGACGACCACTCCCGGATGTGCGTGTGCGCCCGGCTGATGACTCGCGAGCGCACCCGCGCGGTGTGCGATGGACTGCGCGGTGCGTTGGCGACCTACGGCTCACCAGAACAGATCCTGACCGACAACGGCAAGGTGTTCACCGGCCGGTTCAACCATCCACCGGTGGAGGTGCTCTTTGATGCGATCTGCCGCGAGCACGGCATCGAGCACTTGTTGACCCAGCCGCGCTCGCCGACCACTACAGGCAAGATCGAGCGGTTTCACCGGAGTCTGCGCGCGGAATTCCTTTCTACCGCAGCACCTTTCCCCAATTTGAAGGCGGCGCAGCAGGCGCTCGATGAGTGGGTGATCGAGTACAACACCGCCCGGCCGCACCAGTCCCTGAAGATGGACACCCCAGCTCAGCGGTTCACCGCATCAGCGCCGGCGGCGGCGCCCTCGAACTCCACGGCTGCGCGCGAGCACCAGCGCCAGGGCTCAGATTGGGTCTCGCGGCGGGTCACCACCAACGGGGTGGTGTGCGTGTCGTGGCAGCAGGTCAGTATCGGCAGGCACTGGGCCGGGCAACGCTGCGACGTTCATGTCGACGGGGACCTGCTGAGGTTCTGGGTCGGTGAGCAATTGGTCAAAACCGCAGCCCGCAACAGCACCGGGGCGGTACGAAACAAGAAGGCCTGCCGCACCCGCGAACAGGCCTGACCACCAACACGAGTGTCAAGGATCAACCGAAACAGATCCGTCACCCATCAACCGAAGTCCGACATGGGGTCGCTGCGTCGAACGTGTGGCTTGCCGAGATTCCGTCTCGCGTGTCGCCTCGTCAGCCGCCACGCTCGATTAGGGCGCTAGCCCGGCAGGTAGATCAGCCGGGCCATCACCACCGTGATCACCATGGTCAGCGCCAGCAGGGGCACGCCGACCTTCGCGTAATCCGAGAACCGGTAGCCGCCGGGCTCCATCACCAGCATGTTGGTCGGCGACGACACCGGCGTCACGAACGCGGCCGAACAGGCGATGGCGACCGTCATCGCGAATCCCTGCGGCGAGACGTGCAATGCCTGCGCCGCTTCGATGGCCACAGGCGCGATCAGCACGGCGGTCGCCGAGTTCGAGATGAACAAGGCGACCACCGCCGTCACCAGAAACACCACCGCGAGCATGCCGGTCGGACCGAGGCTGCCCAGCGTGTCGACCAGGTGACCGGCGATCAGCGTCGTCGTCCCGGTTTTGGCCAGCGCCGTGGCCAACGGCAGCATCCCGGCGATCAGGACCAGCGTGCTCCAGCTGATCAACCGGTAGATGCTGTCGACGCGAACGCAGCCCGCCCCGACCATGGCCAGTGCCCCGAGCAGCGCCGCATCGGCGCCGGGCAGCCAGCCGAACGCCATGCACGTGACCATCGCGATGAGGATGACCACCGCGGCACGACCCCGGCCCGGTGCCACCAACCGCTGCTGATACTCAGCGGGCAGGTTCAACAGGATGAAGTTCCGGCGCGAATCGCTGAGCCGTTCGATGTCGTCCCAATTGCCGCCCACCAACATCGCATCACCGAAGTCGAGGGTGCGCCCGGGCAGGTCCGCGGTGATGCTCTGGCCACGGTGCCGGACCGCCAGGACCGTCACGTTATGGGCGGCGGCCAGATCGAGCTCGCCGAGCGTCATGCCGATCGACTTCGACTCGGGTGCCAGCATCACCTCGGCCACCCCGACGTTCTGCAGCACTTCGCGACGCTCGTCTTCGGCCCGCGGGCCGGTGACCTGACAGCGCAGGTCGGCCGACACCGCGGCGGTCTGCTGTTCATCGACGAGCGTGAAGACCAGATCGCCTGGCTCGAAGACGGTTTCCGGCCGCGCCGACAGGTATTGCGCCGCGCCGCGGGTGTACTTCTCGAAACCGAGAAGATCGAGGCCGTAACGCTCGCGCAGCGGTTGGCGTTGCGCCGCAACCGATTGCCCCACCAGTGGTGAGTCAGCGGATACGTGCAGCAGGTGCCAGCGGGGCCGCAGCCCGTAGGACGCGATGACGTCGAAGGTGGAGGGTTCCTGCGCGTCGGCCACTCCGGTCCGGTTGCGGCTCAAGAGGTTACGCCCGACCAGGAGCATGAAAACAAGACTGACCGCGAGCGTGACGACACCGAACGGCGTGAAGCCGAAGAAGCCGAGCGTCGGCGTGATGCCGCGCTGGCTGAGGATGCCCTCGATGATGATGTTCGGCGACGACGCGATCGACGTCATCATGCCGCTGATCATGACGGCGACACACAAGGGCATGAGCATGCGTTTGCGGTTCAAACCCGTTGCGGCCGTGACCGTCAGCACCACGGGGATCAGCATCGAGACGATCGCCGACGAGTTCATGACCGACCCGATACCGGCCGACAGGACCATGATCAGCGCAACCAGCCGCGACTCGCTGCGGCCGCCGACCTTGACAACGAACTCACCGAGCCGCTGGGTGATGCCGGTGTTGACCAAGCCCGCGCTGACGATGAATATGCCGGCCAACAGAATCACCACGGGCGAACCGAAGCCGGCCAGCGCCTCGGTCGGCGTCAGCACGCCGGTGCTCATCAACGCGACGACGACCAGTACCCCGACGATGTCGGCGCGCGGACGGCCCCACACGAACAGGCCGATGGCGCCGGCCAGGATGCCTACGACGATCCACATCTGATGAGTCACTGGCGAACCTGAACGACGCCGACCGATACGAACACCCTTGATCAATAACATTCGCCGCCACGGATCGGTCGGAGATGCCGCGAATCCGGAGCGCACGTCGCCGCCACGCCTATGGCCCCGGCACGCATTCGACCGTCGAAAAACTACGCATTGTTCAGGAATTTCCGCAGTCGTACAGTCAAGCTGGCAACCACATTTCTGGAGGTCCAGACATGCCTGTGGACGAAGACAAGCTGAACCAATTTCTCGGCATGGCGATCGGCGACATGGGTGCCGCGATCAGTGCCGGCCTGGTCCTGATCGGGGACCGGCTCGGGCTGTACAAGGCCCTGGCGGCTGGGCCGCTCACGGCCACGCAGCTGGCCGAGAAGACCGGCACCGTGGAGCGGTACGTGCGCGAGTGGCTGGCCAACCAGGCCGCCGGCGGCTACGTCCAGTTCGACCCGGACAGCGGCATGTGGTCGATGAGCGCGGAGCAGGCCGCCTGCCTCGCCGACCCGAACGGCCCCGTCGATATCCCCGGCGCCTACAACATCGTCGAAGCGGTGTTCCACGTCCTCGACCGCACGACCGAGAACTTCAAAACCGGCGCCGGCCTGGAATGGGGCGAGCACCATCCGTGCCTGTTCGCCGGTACGGAGCGATTCTTCCGCGCCGGCTACAACGCCGAACTCGTCGGCTCGTGGCTGCCGGCACTGGACGGCGCGGTCGAACGCCTCGAGTCCGGAGCCAAGGCGGCCGACATCGGCTGCGGCCACGGCGCCAGCACGATCCTGATGGCGAAGACCTATCCGAACTCGACGTTCATCGGTTATGACTACCACCCCGAGTCGATACACGTCGCGACCGAACGCGCGGCGGAAGCCGGGGTGACGAACGCGCGCTTCGAGGTCGCCGATGCAACGAGCTACGCGGACAACGGTTTTGACCTGATCGCGTTCTTCGACTGCCTGCACGACATGGGCGATCCGGTCGGCGCCATGCGGCACACCCGGGCCGCGCTCAACGACGACGGCATCGCGATGATCGTCGAGCCGTTCGCCGGGGATCACGTGCAGGACAACATGAATCCGATCGGCCGCATGATGTACGGCGCGTCATCGCAGATCTGTGTACCGGTGTCACTCGCCCGCAACGGGCCGGCGCTCGGCGCGCAGGCCGGCGAGGCCAGGCTGCGCGACGTCGTCGTCGACAAGAGCGGCTTCACGCGGTTCCGGCGCGCCACCGAGACGCCGTTCAACCTCGTCTTCGAAGCACGGCCGTAACGGCGTCAGGGAATCAGGATGTAGCTCATCCCGGGGATGTGCTGGGTGTCGCGGGTCCACCAGGCGAACGGCCCGCCGTGGGACTCGTTGTTCATCTCGGTGATGTTGATCCAGCGGCCGGACACCGAATTCACCCAGGCCACATGACCGTACTGGCTCACCCCGGGCAGTTCGGCGGGGTACACCGCGATGGACCGGGCCTGCGGTTCGTCCACGACCGTCCAGCCGCGGGACCGTGCGGCGTCCGCCCAGACCTTGGCGTTGCCGTGGATGTCCGGGTAGTAGCCCACGTTCTGGTAGGCCATCTGCAGCGCACCCCACGTGCACTGGCCCGGCCAGCCGGAGTTCGAGGCCTGTACCGCGCCCATGGTCCGGGCGGGGCCGGCGTACTGCTGGCCGGCGGGCTGACCGGTCTGCTGACCGTAGGACATGGGGTCGACGTACGACGCCGAGTCGGCGTTGCTCGGGGGCGCCGCCGCCACCCCCGCGCCCGCGATCAGAGCGGCCGCGAGCATGACACCCGCATACGACTTGAAGCTCATTGCGTACATCCGTCCCCCCGATCAAGCGAACGAACCGATGCTTGGATCAAATCACAATTCGGTCACGATTAGACACGAATTCAAAAACATAGCTTGGCAAACTGTCAAGTTTTGCTCAAGACATGCTGATCACAGGGCCGCGGTCAGTCACCGGTTCAGGCGGAATTGCAGGTTGTTGCGCACCGCAGGCCATTCGACATCGAGGATCGAATACACCACGGTGTCCCGGCGGGAGCCGTCACTGAGCAACTGATGTGAGCGCAGTACCCCGTCGAGCTTGGCTCCGAGCCGCTCAATTGCCGCGCGACTCGCCGAGTTGAAGAAGTGGGTTCGCAGCTCCACTGCTATACAGTCGAGCGCTTCAAAAGCGTGCCAGAGCAGCAGCAGCTTGGCTTCGGTGTTCACCCCGGTCCGGCGAACCGACTCCACGTACCAGGTGGCGCCGATCTCCAGGCGGCGGTTGGGACCGTCCACATTGAGATAGCTGGACGACCCGATGAGCCGGCCGTCGAGCGCGCGCACGACGAACGTCAGCCCGGTATCTGGATGCTGCACCGCCAACCGTGCCTGCACCCATTCCGCTGCCGTCGCCGGCGAGGGCGCGGACGTGAACCACAACCGGCCCAGGTCTTCATCGGCGGCGGCCGCGGCGATCTCGGGGATGTGATCGGTGGTGAGCGGCTCCAGAGTCACCCATCGCTGCCCCGTCAGCACGACGGGCTCGACGAATCCCATCACGACCGCCAGGCGACGACGGAGGCCAGCACCGACAGCACGATCGCCAGCACCGCCGACACCAGACCGATGTACAGCCCGTACGACGCGACCACCGGGCTGTGCACGTACAGCACGTGATACCAGACCCCGAGCGCCGCCACCCCGGCCGAAAGTACCAGGGCCACAACGGAAGCCGCGCGCGACGAGAGCCGGCGCGCGGCCATCGTGGCCGCCACGAGCAGGCATGAGGACAACAGGACCATCAGCTGCCCGACACCGAAACCCGGTGGCGGAACAGTGATGTGCCCGACCTTCCCGCCGATGGCGTTCGCGTGCCCCGCCGGGCTCGACAGCCACGGCAACCAGGCACTGACCAACAGCACCAACGCGCACAGCGCGACGATCCAGGCGGGCCGCAACCGTTCCATGACAAGAGCGTATAGACCGTCCGGCAGGCCGACGCAGCTGATCAGCCGTAGCCTCAAGTGCCATGACCGATCTCCCCGATTGGGCGCGGCAGCTCGACCTGTCGCCGCATCCGGAAGGCGGCTGGTACCGCGAGACCTGGCGCAGCGACCTGACCGTCCCCCAATCCGCGCTGCCCGCGCAGTATTCCGGCCCGCGCAGCGCCGGGACCGCGATCCTGTTCCTGCTGCTGCCCGGGCAGCAGTCCGCCTGGCACACCGTGCACAGCGCCGAGCTGTGGCTGTTCCACCGCGGCAGTCCGCTGCTGCTGGAGGTCGGGCCGGAGCAGGCGACCGCGGACACCGTGCTGCTCGGGGCGGACATTGCGGCGGGCGAACGGCCGCAGGCGCTGGTCCCGCCGGGGCACTGGCAGCGGGCGCGTCCCCGTGACGACGAACCCACCCTGGTGAGCTGTGTCGTGGTGCCCGGCTTCGACTTCGCCGACTTCGCGCTGGTTGGTCAGTAGGCCACATGAAGGGGCACGTCATCGTCTGCGGCACCGACGCGCTGGCCAACCGGATCACCGAAGGGTTGCAGGCGGCGGGCGCCACCGTCGTGACGATCCACGAACCCGCCGGCCTCAAGGCGGCCATCGTCACCAGCGCCGCCGCCATCGTCTGCGCCGGCGACGACGACGCCGTCAACCTCGAAATCGCGCTGCTGGCAAGGGAACTCAACCCCACAGTCCGGGTGGTGACCCGGCTGGCCAACAGCGTGCTGCGCGCCGCGGTGGCGCAGGACAACGGACCGGGCGCAGTTCTCGACGTCGCCGACCTGGCCGCGCCGTCGGTCGTCGAGGCCTGCCTGGCCCGCACGACCCACACCATCTCGGTGGCCGGCGTGGACTACGTCATCTCCGGCACCGACGCCCCGCGCGACGCCACACTGCGGGAGATGTTCGGTGACCTGGCGCCCGTCGCCGTCGTCCGCGGGGAGAACTCGGACGCGCCTGGCGAGGTGACGCCTTGTCCCGGTAGGGATTTCGAGGTGCGCGCCGGCGACTGGACCGCCATGATCGGCACCGCCGACGAACTCGCGGACGCCGGCATCACGGTGCCGCGTCCGCTGAGCAACCGAACCCACCGCCCATGGCCGCGCCGCGTAATCGACACGCTGCGCGTCCTGCGCGACGACATCAACCCCATCTTCTGGTGGGCCCTGGGCACGTCGATGTCGCTGCTGCTCGGGTCGACGGTGCTGCTGCGCTTCGCCTATCACAACCCGGCCGGCATGAGCTGGATCGATGCGCTGTACTTCTCGACCGAGACCATCGCGACGGTCGGCTACGGCGATTTCAGCTTCATGCATCAACCAACCTGGTTGCGGCTGTGGGGCATTGGGCTCATGTTCGCCGGCGTCACCACCACCGCGATCCTGGTCGCGTTCGTCGCCGACGCGCTGCTGTCCCGTCGGCTCGGCAACTCGTCGGGGCGCCGGCGGGTGCAGCACCTGCGCAACCACATCGTCGTGGTGGGCCTCGGCTCGTTCGGTATCCGGGTGGTCAGCGACCTGGTTGCGGCCGGCTACGACGTCGCCGTCATCGAACGGGACGAGACCAACCGGTTCCTGGCCCAGGCCGCCCAGCTGGATGTCCCGGTGATCTTCGGCGACGCGACCCTGCGCCAGACACTCGAGCTCGCCCGCCTGGACCGGGCGCGCGCCATCGCGGTGCTGACGCAGGACGACATGGTCAACATCGAGACCGGCATCGTGCTGCGCGAGATGCTCAGTCCCCGGGTGCTGCCGGAAATCGACCGGCCCGACGTCCCGCTGGTGCTGCGGATCTACGACCGCACCCTCGGAGCGGCGGTGGCGGGGCGCTTCGGCTTCGCGCACGTCCGGTCGACGGTCGAGCTGGCGGCCCCGTGGTTCGTCGGCGCGGCGATGGGGCTACAGGTCGTGGGCACCTTCTCGGTGGGCCAGCAGTCGTTCATGGTGGGCGGCGTCCACATCGACGCGGGCAGCGCGCTCGACGGGATGCGGATGGCGGAGGTGCCGACGCAGATTCGGGTCATCGCCATCGCGCGGGCGGGCACCACGCTGCCGCGACCGCGGCGCGACGCCCAACTGTGCGCCGGCGACACCGCGTATCTGGTCGGTCCGTACCGCGAACTGATCGAGACGCTGCTGACCGGTCAGCGGACGCCGTAGCGCCACGTCAGGCCGCGATCATCAGATCGATGGACAGCTGGTCGCAGATGGCGTGGGTGGTGGGCCAGTCACCGCGCTGCGTCGCGCGGGCCAGTTCCTCGGTCAATGGGCTCTGCACATCCAGTTCGGCGAGCCAGCCCGCGACCGTCGCCGCCAAGCGGTCCGCCGTGACGCCTACGGCGTGACGATCGTGGAGCTGGTCGACGATCTCGTAGGTCGGCCCATCGGTGATAGTCGCGGGGTGCTGGTGCCGCCAGTGGATGTTCATATCGGTAGGAGCACCGAGCGGGCCGGATCGGGACAGTTTTTTGGGCCGAAAATGAGCTTGTGTCCGAGAATCCGTGGGATTTTCGGACACAAGCTCAGGCTCGCCGGTCAGTCCTTCAGCGACGACAGGTTGAACGCCGCGCCCGTCGGGTCGGTGACGGCCGCCAGCCGGCCGTACGGGGTGTCTTCGGCGGCGCGCACCACGGAGCCGCCGTTGGCGGTGATCAGTTCGATGGTCTTGTCGACGTCGTCGCAGCCGAGGAAGACGTTCCACGTGGAACGGTCCAGACCGGGAATGACGGAGCCGTCCATGACGCCGATCAGCGGCTCGCCATCGAAGATGGCGTTGCTGTATCGGAACTCGGGGCTGTCGGCCTCGACCTGCAGCTCCCAGCCGAACACCGTCGTGTAGAACTCGGTGGCCTTGGCGAAGTCGGTCGTGGTCAGCTGGAACCACACCGGGGCGCCGGCCTCCTCGTACGCCTCGAAGCCCTGGTGCCCGGTCGGCTGCCACAGGCCGAAGAAGGCGCCCGTCGGGTCGGTCAGCATGGCCATCCAGCCCTTCTCGGGCACCTCCATGGCCGGGATGCAGTTGGTGGCGCCGGCGGCGACGGCAGCGTCGACGGTGGCCCGGATGTCAGCGGTGTGCAGGTACACGGTCCACGCGTCGGGGGCGTTCCACGCCGGGTCGCTCGCCATCATGCCGCCGACGTAGCGGCCGTCGCGCCGGGCGTTGATGTAGCCCCCGTAGTCGGGTCCCGGGTTTTCGTAGTCCCAGCCCAGCACGGTGCGGTAAAACGCCTGGGCGCCGGCCACATCCGAGGTGGCGAGGTCGATCCAGATGGGCGCGCCCAGTGGGGTCGCGGTACGAGTGGCCATGGTGTTCTCCCTAGACGAATGACTGGGTGGTCACCGATACAGACAAGCACCCCGCCGAAAACTCATCGCGGCGGCGTCGACAAGAAAGCCGACATGAAAAAGGTGGCGAGAATTCGAGAATTCTCGCCACCTTCGTCTGACGGGCCTACACCGACGCGAACAGCGCCTTGAACTTCTCCAGTGACTGGTGGATGTCGGACCGCAGTGCAGCCGCCACCACCATGCCGATGGGGCCGAACAGGGCCGGGCCACCGAGGTGGATGTCGAACGCCACGTTCGAACCGTCGCCGGCCGGCGTGATCTTGGCCATCAACTTGACCCTGACGCCACCCTTACCGACGCCGTTGAGGGTCAACGATCCCGGCGGGTTGTAGTGCACGATGGTCCAGTCGACCCGGTTCAGCATGCCCTTGACCTCGACGACGGACGAGATCTGCGTGCCCTTCCCCAGGGTCTCGGGCAACGGGCTGCGCCACATCCGGTGGATGGACAGCCAGTCGTCATACCGGGAGAGGTCCGACGCTGCCTCCCAGGCCTTTTCGGGCGACAGCGGTACTTCGATGGAACTTGCGAGTTTTGCCATGACTACTGCTGTTCTTGCGTCCCCTCGGCAGGAGCCTCAGCAGCAGGCTGGTCTCCTGCGACGGCCTTCTTCGCCGCTTCCTGGGCGCTGTCGACAGCGCCCTTGAACTTGCCTTCGGTCTTCTCGTCGACGATGTCGCCGACCTTCTCGATAGCGGCCTCGACCTTGTCGGCGTTCTGCGCCGCCAGGTCCTTCACCTTGTCCAGAAATCCCATGATTCCCACCCTATCTATTGCCGGATTGTCCGGTGAACGTGCTCATTCTTCATTGCTCTTCGGTTCGCCACAACCGTCGCGGCTCGCCCAGCCAGCGGCCCTGCAGCCACCACAACACCTCGATCGCACCGGCGCCCACCAGCCCGATTCCGACGGCCGCCGAGGTCAGCGCCAGGTTCGACGGGTCGAGCATGAACTGTTGCTGCGCCCAGGGAATCGAAAAAATCACCACATATGCCAACGCCGACGCGGCGACCAGCGCGACACGCCACCACTGGTACGGCCGTGCCACCACCGCCAGCACCCACACCGCCGACACCAGCAGCGTGATCAGCGCCGCGGTGGACGCCTGGTTCTGCTCGACCGCGTCCGCGTACTTCCCGTGATAGGCCAGCAGGTAGGAGGCGAACGTCGCGGCACCCACCACCAGGCCCGACGGCAGCGCGGCCGTCATCACCCGGCGCACGAAACCATGGTGTGCGCGTTCATTGTTCGGCGCCAGCGACAGGATGAACGCCGGAATGCCGATGGTGAACCACGCCGCGATGGTGACGTGAATGGGCTGGAACGGATACAGCACGGGCTCGGTGCCGAAGAACCTGGCGGACAGACCCGCCAGGCCCACCAGAACCGCCAACAGCACCGAGTAGACCGTCTTGGTGAGGAACAGGTTCGAGACGCGCTCGATGTTGCCGATCACCCGGCGGCCCTCCCCCACCACATACGGCAGGGTGGCGAACTTGTTGTCCAGCAACACGATCTGCGCGACGGCCCGCGTCGCCGAGCTGCCCGATCCCATCGCGACACCGATGTCGGCGTCCTTGAGGGCCAGCACGTCGTTGACGCCGTCGCCGGTCATCGCGACGGTGTGGCCACGCGACTGCAGGGCATGCACCATGGCGCGCTTCTGGTCCGGCCGGACCCGGCCGAACGTGGTGTATTCACTGACGGTTTCGGCCAACTGTTCCGGATCGTCCGGGAGCCGACGGGCGTCGAGGGTCTCGCCGTTCAGGCCGAGCGAACCGGCCACCGCACCCACCGACACCGCGTTGTCGCCCGAGATCACTTTGACCGAGACATGTTGCTGCGCAAAGTACTCCAGCGTCTCGCCGGCATCGGGGCGGACGCGCTGCTCCAGCGTCACCAGCGCCGCGGGCGTCACCTCACCGGGCGCGTCGGGTGCGTCGACGGGGCGGTCCGACGAGCCGAGCAGCAGCACCCGCAGGCCCTGGGCGCCGATCTGTTCGGCCTGCTCGGCTTCGGGTGAACCGGCCGCGAGCAGGACGTCGGGCGCGCCGAGCACCCAGTTGCCGTGCTCGCCGTAGGACACCCCGCTCCATTTGGTCGCCGATTTGAACGGCGCGTTCGCGGTCTGGGTCCAGCCCGGCGGCAGTTTGTACGCCTCGGCGATGGCGGCCATGCTGGCGTTGGGCCGGACGTCGTCGGCCGCCATCTGCGCCAGCACCGACGCCGCGTCGTCGGCCGTGAAGGTGCTCAGATCGCTTACCCGCATACCGTTTTCGGTCAGCGTTCCGGTCTTGTCGGCGCACACCACGTCGACGCGGGCCAGGCCTTCGATGGCCGGCAGCTCCTGCACCAGGCACTGCCGCCGGCCCAGCCGGACCACGCCGACGGCGAACGCCAGCGACGTCATGAGCACCAGGCCTTCGGGCACCATCGGCACCAGGGCACCGACGGTCCGCAGCACCGACTCCTTCCAGCCCACGCCCGTGACGGTGAACAGCTGGGTGTAGATGATCAGCGCACCGGCCGGCCACAGCAGGTAGGTGATGAACCGCAGGATGGTGTTGATGCCGCTGCGCAGCTCGGACTTCACCAGGGTGAATTTGCTTGCCTCAGCGGCCAATTGGGCGGCGTATGCCGCGCGCCCGACTTTGGTCGCACGGTAGGAACCGCTCCCGGCGACCACGAAGCTGCCCGACATGACGGTGTCGCCGGCGCCTTTGTCGATGGGGTCGGCCTCACCGGTGAGCAGTGACTCGTCGACCTCGAGGTTGGCGGCTTCCAGCACGACGCCGTCGACCACTATCTGATCACCGGGGCCGAGTTCGATGACGTCGTCGAGCACCACCTCGCCCGCGGGTCGTTCCTGAGTGCCGGACTGCCTGCGCACCAACGGTTTTGCCTGCCCGACGATGGCCAGCCGGTCGAGGGTCTGCTTGGCCCGCAGCTCCTGGATGATGCCGATGGCACTGTTGGCGACGATCAGCAGCCCGAACAGCCCGTTGATGACCGAGCCCGTCGCCAGGACGATCAGGAACAGCGTGCCGAGAATCGCGTTGATTCGCGTGAAGACGTTGGCGCGGATGATCTCCGAGACACTGCGGGCCGCCCGCGTCGGGACGTCGTTGGTCTGGCCGGCGGCGACGCGCTGGGCGACGTCGGCATCCGACAGACCGGCGAGATCCGTCGTGACGCTGCGTTCCGGATCGTCGACAGTCACCCGTCATCCCCCTTTTACGTCGGGATTTGTGCACGAAAATCCGCGGCAGGCGCGGAAAATCGTGCACAAATCGCTATTGAGACGGCCGCCACCACTCATCAAGGCCCGGCAACCGCGCCGGCTCCACCCGTTGGCCCGGCATCGGGACGGCCACGTCCACCGATTCGTCACGGGCGGCGATGATCATCCGCTCGACCGGCTCGGACCACGGGTGTGGCGCCAGGCGGAACGTCGCCCAGTGGATCGGCACCAGCAGGCCGCTGTCGGTCACGTCGCGATGCGCCCGCACCGCGAACTCGGGATTCATGTGGATGTCCGGCCAGCCCGGGTGGTACGCGCCGATGGGCATGAGGGTCAGGTCGAACGGCCCGTGGTCGGCGCCGATGTCCCCGAAGCTCTTGGTGTAGCCGGTGTCGCCGCCGAAGAACGCCCGGTGCTGCGGGCCGATCAACGCCCACGACGCCCACAGCGTGGTGTTGCGCGTCAGGAACCGTCCCGAGAAGTGCCGGGCCGGGGTGCAGACCAGGGTCAGCTCGCCGAGCGTGGCGCTCTGGTTCCAGTCGAGTTCGACGATGCGCGCGGCCGGGATGCCCCAGAACCGCAGATGCGCGCCGATCCCCAGCGGCACGAAGAACTTGGCCCGCTGCATGCCGGCCAGTTGTGTGACGGTGTCGATGTCGAGGTGGTCGTAGTGGTCGTGGCTGATGATCACCGCGTCGACGGCCGGCAGTGCCTCCAGCGGCGCCGGCACCTCGTGGAGCCGCTGCGGACCCACCCGGCGCGACGGCGAGCAGCGTCGGCTCCACACCGGGTCCGCCAGCACGCGGTAGCCGTCGATCTCGATCAGCGCCGAGGAGTGCCCGTACCAGGTAACCGCGAGGTCCCCGGCGGGGAGCCCGGGATCGGGCACCACCAGCGGGATGGGCATCGGCGGACGCTGGACCGCGCTGCTGGTCAGCAGTTCACGGACCAGGCCGGCCTGCTGTTCGCGCGTCAGCTCGGTACCGGACGGCGGCTCGAGGTTGACGAACACGCCGTCGTGATAATTGGGCGAATCGGCGGCCACCGCGTTGATGTCCGCGGGGCCGGCGCCGAGTGCGGCCGGCGTGCCGTTGAGCGCCCGCAAGACCCAGCCACCGGCTGCCAGCGCCGCCGTTCCCCACATCAGCCGCAGTGCCCGTCGTAGCATCAGGCGCCCTGGAACCGCGGCGCCCGCTTCTCGAACCGGGCCACCTGCGCCTCGATCACATCCGGGCTGGCCCAGGCCTTGTTGAACATGCGGGTGTGTTCGCCGCGCACGTTGTCGTAGGCACCGTCGTCGTTCAGCACGCGCTTGGAGTGCGCCAGCGACAGCGGCGCGTAGCCGGCGATCTCGGCGGCCCAGGCCTGGGCGTCGGCCAGCGTGCCGGTGCGGTTGACCATGCCGGTCTGCAACGCGGTCTCCAGTTCGAGACGCTCGGCGGCGAGCAACATGGCGCGGGCGCGGCCGTGGCCGACCAGGGACGTCAGCCGGCGGATGCTCCAGTTGTCCAGGGCCAGACCGTATTTGGCGATGGGGAACTGGAAGAACACGCCCGGCGCGGCAACCCGCAGGTCGCAGATCATGGCGAGGATGACGCCGGCGCCGATCGCGGGGCCGTTGAGCGCCGCGATGATCGGGATCGGGCTCGCGTCGATCGCCAGGTTCAGGGCCAGGGCCTTGTCCGGCAGTTCCTTGGCGACGCCCTCGGCGTCGGACAGGTCGGCGCCCGCGCTGAACACGGTGCCCTGCCCGGTCAGCACGATGGCGCGGGTGTCCGACGGCGAGGCCTTCTCGATTTCTTCGCGGACGCCGTCGACGAGCGCGGCGTTCAGCGCGTTGCGCCGCTCCGGGCGCTGCATTTCCAGGGTCAGGACATTGCCGTCCCGCGTCACTCCGATCATTGGGCCAGCCTATGCGGTGCCACGATCGAGCGCCGAGCCGCGTTGCGGAGTGCCGCCGGTGTTCAGGTGCGACGATGGGGCGCGTGCCGCCCACTGCGCCCGAACAACCCAGGGCGAATCAGTTCGCTCATCTGTTGACGCTCGTCGCGGCCAACGCGATTCCCGCGGTCGGCTGGTTCACGCAGGAGTGGTCCGCGGCGACGACGTTGATCGTCTACTGGTTCGAGACCGTCGCCGGGTTGCTGTTCATCTACGCCCGCGGCGTCCTGCAGCAGCGGTGGAACCCGCGCCGCGGCCATTTCCGGTACGAAGCGCCGCAGTCGAAGGGGCCCGTGCGGACGCGAGGAGCAATCGAGTCACGAGCCAAGCCCGGTTCCTTCATCAAGGGGTTCTTCTTCATCAACGCGGTGTTCTGTGCGGCGCACGGCGTCTTCATCGCCGTGATCCTGTTGATCCTCACGCACAACGGGAACGCCGAGCTGGTGGGCCTCGACTGGCGCAGCGCGGGCATCGGCTGCCTGCAGATGCTCGTCATCGTCGCGGTCGATTTCCTCGTGGATGTGCCGTACCTGCGGCGCTGGTCGTTCGGTCTGCTCGAGCAGACCGCCAACCGCAGCTTCGGGCGGGTCGGCGTGGTGCATCTCGCGCTGATCTTCGGCATCTTCGCCGCCGCGGTGACCAACTCACCGGCCCGCATGTTCGGGGTGTTCGTCGTGCTGAAGACGCTGTACTCCCTGGCCTCGGCACTGCCGATGTACGAGCCGGCCACCCCGCCGAAGTGGCTGAGCGGGGCGATGAACCGGATCCGGCGCGAGCCCGAGGGACAGCGGTTCGAAGACATGTGGGTGAAGGATCAGGCCGCCGAGGTCAGGCGCCGGACACGAAACGACGAAGTGTGGACCGGGGCCGGACGGTAGCCGACTAGCCTGACCCGGGTGAGTCGGACCGGAGCCCGTCAGTTCTTCGACGCCATCCTCGACGACGGATCGTTCCGCAGCTGGGACGGACCGCCCCTGGAGGTGGCCGTCACCGACGATTACCGCGCCGAACTGGCCGACGCGACGCTGCGCACCGGACTGGACGAGTCCGTCCTGACCGGCGAGGGCACCGTCTCCGGCCGGCGGGTGGCCGTGGTGGCCTGCGAATTCGACTTTCTGGCCGGCTCGATCGGGGTGGCCGCGGCCGAGCGGATCACCGCTTCCGTGCAGCGCGCGACGGCGCTCGGATTGCCGCTGATCGCCTCGCCGTCGTCGGGTGGGACGCGCATGCAGGAAGGCACCGTCGCGTTCCTGCAGATGGTGAAGATCGCCGCGGCCGTCGAGCTGCACAAGAAAGCGCACCTGCCGTACCTGGTGTATCTACGGCACCCGACGACCGGCGGGGTGTTCGCGTCCTGGGGATCGCTCGGGCACCTCACCGCCGCCGAGCCGGGCGCGCTCGTCGGGTTCCTCGGGCCGCGGGTGTACGAGCACCTCTACGGCGAGCCGTTCCCCGAAGGGGTGCAGACCGCCGAACACCTCTTCGCCCACGGTGTCATCGACAGCGTCGTGCCGCTCGAGAAGCTGCGCGGTGTCGTCAATCGCGTGCTGACGGTGGTCGCCGACCCGCCCGACCCAGGGATTTGTGCACGAAAATCCGCGGTGGGCGCGGAAAATCGTGCACAAATCCCTGAGGTGCCGGCGTGGGAGTCGGTGGCGGCGTCGCGGCGCGCGGACCGGCCCGGCGTGGACTACCTGCTGGCGCACGGGGCCACGGACCGGGTGCTGTTGTCCGGGACCGGGCGCGGCGAATCGGGGACGACGCTGCTGGCGCTGGCCCGGTTCGGCGGGCAGCCCGCCGTGGTGGTCGGTCAGCGTCGCGTGATCGGCGGCCTCGTCGGGCCGCGCGCGCTGCGGGAGGCCCGCCGCGGCATGGCGCTGGCGGCCGGCTTGCAACTGCCGCTGGTGCTCGTGATCGACACCGCCGGCCCCGCACTGTCGCAGCAGGCCGAGGAGGACGGGCTCGCCGGGGAGATCGCGCTGTGCCTCGCCGAACTCGTCACGCTCGATACGCCGACGGTGTCGGTGCTGCTGGGTCAGGGCAGCGGTGGCCCGGCGCTGGCGATGGTGCCGGCCGACCGGGTGCTGGCCGCCCAGCACGGCTGGCTGGCTCCGCTGCCACCGGAAGGCGCCAGCGCCATCGTCTACCGCGACGTCGACCATGCCCCGGAACTTGCTGCCGCCCAAGGGGTTCGGTCGGCCGATCTGCTCAAGACCGGCATCGTCGACGTCATCGTGTCCGAGGAAGTCGACGCCGCCGACGACCCGGCCGGGTTCACGGAGCGGATGTCTGCCGCCATCGCCGCCGAACTGCATGCGCTGCACACCGTGCCCGCGGCCCAGCGGCTCGGGGTGCGGCTGCAGCGCTACCGGCGGATCGGCGTCCCCGACAGCTGATCAGGCCTCGTCGAGATAGCGCTGCAGCGTCGGTGCGAGCCAGTGGACGAGGTCGTCGTCACTCATCGCGACGATGGGTGGCAGCTTCAGCACGAAGCGGCACATCGCCATGCCGAGCACCTGCGTGGCGATCAGCCCGGCGCAGCGTGCGGGATCGGTGGGCCTGAGCCGCGCAATGGCGGGGCGCAACTGGTCGGCGAAGATGCTCTGCATGCGCTGCGCCGCATCGGCATTCGTGGTCGAGGAGCGCAGCAGCACGATCAGTCCCTCGTCCTGCGTCCAGCGGTCGAGGAAATGCGCGACCAGCGCGGCCCCGAGTTCGGTCTTCGGGACGTTGGACAGGTCGGGGAAGCGCAGGTCGAATTCGGCTGCGGCGGCGAACAATTGGTCCTTGTTGCCGAAGTACCGCATCACCATCGACGGGTCGATGTGCGCGTCGGCGGCGATGGCCCTGATGGTCGCCGCCTGGTAACCGGTCGTGGCGAACCGCTCCCGGGCGGCGGCCAGGATCACGGCCTTGGTCTCTTCTGACGATCTGCGCATGCCAACAACTGTATGCCAACACATGTTGACTTCGGTGCCGAAACGCGTAACCATGGTTATGCCAACAACTGTTGGCATACGCGGAAGGAGACGCAGATGACCGACACCGATGTCCTGATCGTCGGAGCAGGCCCCACCGGACTGGCCCTTGCCGCCGCGCTGCAGGCCCGCGGTGTCGACGCCCTGGTGGTCGACCGCCTGGCCGCGGGCGCCAACACGTCACGCGCCGCAGTGGTGAACGCCCGCACGCTGGAGGTGCTCGAAGAACTGGCCGTCTCCGAACGCCTGGTTGAGCTGGGCATTCCGGCTCCGCGGTTCACCATCCGCGATGGCCACCGGACCCTGATCCCGGTCGACTTCAGCACGCTGCCGACCCGCTACCCCTACAGCCTGATGGTGCCGCAGTGCACCACCGAGCAGGTGCTGCTCGACCGCCTGGCCGAGCTCGGCGGCAAGGTGATCCGGCCGAAGACGCTGACCGGCGTGACGCAGGACGCCCGCGGCGTCACGGCGCAGTTCGAGGACGGCGACGTCATCCGGGCGCGGTACCTCGTCGGCGCCGACGGCATGCACAGCGTCGTGCGGGAGCAGGCTGGAATCGGGTTCAGCGGCGGGCAGTACGGGCAGTCGTTCGCCCTGGCCGACGTCCGCCTCAGCGGCGACGTCACCGACGACGAGGTGATCCTGTTCTGGGCGTCCACCGGGCTGACGGTCGTCGCGCCGCTACCCGGCGGCACGTACCGGATCGTGGCGCCCGTCGACTCGGCGCCCGAGGAACCGTCGGTCGCCTTCGTCCAGAACCTGCTCGACACCCGCGCCTTCGGGCCCGGCCGGGTGACGGTGACCGGCGTCGAGTGGGGCTCCCGGTTCCGGGTGCACCACCGGGTCGCCGACAGCTACCGGGCCGGCCGGGTACTGCTCGCCGGCGACGCCGCCCACGTCCACAGCCCCGCCGGCGGCCAGGGCATGAACCTGGGTATCCAGGACGCGCTCGCGTTGAGTGCAGCCCTGGCAACTGCTTTGGCGACGGGACGCGACGCGGTACTCGACGACTACAGCGCGGCCCGACGCCCCCTGGCGCAGCAAGTCGTGACGCTGACCGACCGCCTGACCCGGCTGGCCACCTTGCCCGCACCGGTCCGCCCCATCCGGAACCTGGCGATCGGGCTGGCGGGCCGCGTTCCTGCCGTGCGAAATCAGTTGGCGTGGCGGCTTTCCGGGCTCTCCAACCGCTGAGCGGTCCCCGACAGCGGAAAGCCGGGCCTGGTCTTCGGGGGTGACCAGGCCCGGCAGCTCATTTCCCGCTCAGCCGTTGCAGCAGTGCGACTTCTTCGGTGACGGCGGCACATTCAGCGCCGGATTGCGATCGAAGAAGCTGACCGGCTTGAGCTTGAATCCGGCGTAGTCCACCGGCATCACGGGCCAGTCCTCGGGCCGCGGGAAGTGCGTCAGCCCGAAGGTGTGCCACACCACGATGTCCTCGCCCTCGATGTTGCGGTCCTGCGCGACGTACGACGGCAAGCCGGCATCGCCCGGGTGCTGGTTGACGAACTGACCGGCCGGATACCGCTCTGCCGGATCGTATTTCGTCACCCACAGGTGCTTGGTCGCGAAGGCCGCGCGCTTGGCGATGGAGCTCGACGGATCGGCCAGCAAGGTGGGCTGCCCCTCGGGATGCAGCGCATAGCCGACGTTCTGGCCCAGCCGGTTCTGCTTGGTCGGGTTCGTGATGTGCCAGACCCGGGCCTTGAGGTTGTCGGCGGTGCGCATGGCTTCGAGCTCGTGCGTCAGCTTGGTCTTCTGCGGGCGGAAGGCGTTGCCCCACGGGTTCTCCGGTCCCATCGGGACACCGACGGCGTCCACTTCCTCGACAGTGTTGGTCAGTCCGTCGACCGCCATGTCCAACCGTGCCGAGAACATGTGCTGATGGAACGGCGCGCCCAGGCCCGGCGCCATCTCGGTGGAAAAGCCCTCCGGCCCACGGTAAGCCGATGCGAACACGATGCCGGTGGCCTTGGCCTCCAACTCGATGGTGCCGTCGAGGTAGAGGTACCAGTAGAAGCCGTAGTCGTAGTTGCCGATGGTCAGAAAGAACGAGATCACCAGACGCCGCGACCGCCGGACCTCGGCCATGCCGTTGAACATGTCGGTGTGCTTCCACAGCACGCCGTAGTCCTCCTCATGCAGGCAGATCGCGTTCTTCATCAGCTTGGGCTCGCCGTTCTCGTCGGCGATGGTGACGTCGAAGTACTTGATCTCGCCGAGGCAGTCGCAGCCCAGTTCGAGGGCATTGGTGTACCGGCCGAACAGGTACTCCCCCTGGTCGAAGTAGTTCTGCCAGTAGCGGACCGGTGACGGATCGGCATACGGCACCACCATCTCGGCGATGGACGCGCGGTACACCACCGGCCGCCCGTCGATCGACAGCTGGTGCAGCGTCAGGCCCTCACGCACATCGAAGCCGAAGCGGAAAGACCAATCGGCCCAAGTGATCTGGTTGCCGTCGACGGTGAAGCTCGCGCCCTCGGGCTGGGTGATCTCGATGGGCTTGAGGTCGGTGCGGGCCGGGACGGCATGCGGCGCGGCATCCCACTCGCCGCGTTCGGTGGGCAGCGGCAGCTCGATCTCGTCGATCACCTTGACGACCTTGCGGCCCGTGAGGTCCACGTAGGCGACGACGCCGTCGATCGGGTGCGCCCACGGCAGGTCGGCGGCGTCGTACTGGTAGAACGCCAGCACCCGGACGATGCGCCGGCCGACCTCGTCCTCGTGACCGAAGACGCCGGCCGACAGCGGAACCGCCCGCACGTCAGCCGGATTCAGCTTGCGTTTGGTCATGGCCTCGATCCATTCGGGACAGTCGAGCAGGAACGCCTCGATGTCCTCGAACTCCTGGTCCAGGATCGGCACATGGCCGTCGCAGGTGCTGTCGATCGCCACCTCACTGACGACGCGGCCCTCGGTCACCGACACCACCAGATCGGAGCCCTGGCCGGTGGCGCGGTCCAGCAGCAGCACCCGGGCGCGGCGGTCCATGGCGGCACCGGGGCGGAAGGCCAGCACCTCGCTCTTGTGCGGCTCCTCCAGTGCGACGAACACGAAGCGGACGCTGTCACCGAGCAGGCCGTGCGCGTCGACGATGCGGCGTGCGGCGCGGATCTCGTCGGCGCTCAGCGGGGTGAGCGGGTGGTCCGGAACTGTGGTCACCTGCGGTTCAATAGTGGCAGTCATCGTGCGATCTCCTTTGCGATATCAGGGTTTTCGTTCTGTTGAGCTCCGGCGTGCGGTCGCATCACCGCGACCGCGATGCCGCCGGCGAAGGCACCGACCAGCAGGACGCCGATGATCGCGGCCAAGGTTCCGGAACCACCGACCAGCAGCGGCAGGTTGACCGCGGTCATCACCGACAGCACTGCCAGACCGGCGAAGCCGAGGCTCGGCGCGATCACGGTGTGCCACGGCCGGGTGTCGAGTCGGGTGCGGCGGAAGTAGACGACGACGGCCGCGGATGTCAGGGTCATCAGCACGACGATCCCCACCGACGCGGCGCCCACGAACCACGTGAACACCTGGGTCACCGGGTCCAGGCCGGCCAGGACCGAGGCCGCGACCAGCACCAGCGCCGAGAGGGTCTGGGCGAACGAGGCGACGTGCGGGGAATCGTGCCGCGGGTGGGAGCGGCCGCAGCGCCCGGGCAGTGCCCGGCTGTTGCCGAGCGAGAAGATGTAGCGGGCCAGCACATTGTGGAAGGACAGCAGCGCCGCGAAAAGGCTGGTGATCAAGAAGATCTGGACCAGGTCGCCGGCCACCGCACCGACGTAGTGGGTCGCGGTCTCGGTGAGCATGGTCGCGGGATTCTTCGTCGCCTCGTCGACCGCGCCGGCGTCACCCCACGCGCTGACGAGCGCCCAGCTGCTGAGCGCGTAGAAGCCACCGATCAGCAGCAGCGCGGCGTACGTCGCCCGCGGGATGGTCCGCACCGGGTCACGGGCCTCGTCGCGGAACACCGCCGTCGCCTCGAAACCGATGTAGCCGGCCAGCGCGAAGATCAGGGCGATGCCCGGCGCCCCGGAGAAGAAGTTGCCCGAGTGCAGCACGGCCGTCGAAAGCCCTTGTGCGCCGCCATGTCCGATGACCGCGGCGTTGATCACCAGCACGATGCCGACCTCGCAGACCAGGAGGACACCGAGCACCTTGCCCGACAGCTCGATGTGCCGGTAACCCAGGAATCCGGTGACCGCCATCATCAGCAGCGCGTAGAGATACCACGGCACGACGGGTCCGCCGTGGGCGGTGACGAGCTCGTTGATGGACGCACCGATGTAGCCGTACACCCCGACCTGGACCGCGGTGTAGGAGAGCAGCGCCAGGAACGCGGCACCGAGCCCGGCATGCCGGCCGAAGCCGTGCGCGATGTAGGTGTAGAACGCGCCGGCGCCCGAGATGTGGCGGGCCATGGCGGTGAACCCGACCGCGAACAGCAGCAGCACCGCGGTGCAGACGACGTACGAACCCGGGTAGGCCGCCCCGTTGCCGGCGGCGATGCCGATCGGGAAGGTGCCGGCGACGACGGTCAGCGGAGCGGCGGCGGCGACGACCATGAACACGATCGCCACCGGGCCGAGCCGGCCCGTCAATCGATTGGGCTGAGCACCGGTGCTTCGACCGGCATCGAGAACTGCGTCAGTTGTCATGACAGCACCTTCGCTGGAATTGAATGTAAATTGGTTGCGGTGCGGTAAGGCTTGAGTGAGTTCAAATGAGAATTGCCGAATGGGCGAATTCTCATTTGGCTCCCGAATTCACAGCGCGATGTTGATGGCTTTCGTCTGGGTGTATTCGGCGATGGCGCCCTCACCGAGTTCACGGCCCCAGCCCGATTGTTTGTAGCCGCCGAACGGCAGCGCCGTATCGAACGCGTTGTGGCAGTTGACCCACACCGTGCCGGCCTTGATCTGCTGCGCCACCCGGTGCGCGGTCGAGACGTCGCGCGTCCACACGCTGGCGGCCAGCCCGTAGGGGGTGTCGTTGGCGGCTTCGCGCACGCCGCGGTCGCGGTTGAAGGGCACGGCCACGGCGACCGGCCCGAAGATCTCCTCCTGGTAGACGTTGAAGTCGCGGTGCACGTCGACCAGCAGCGTGGGCTGCACGTAGAAGCCGCTGTCGCCGTGCCGGCCGCCGCCGGCCAGGGCCCGTGCGCCCTGTGCGATGCCGTCGTCGAGGTAACCGGTGACCTTGGTGAGCTGCTCGCGCGAGACCAGCGGGCCGATGTCGTTGGTGGGGTCGAGCCCGGGCCCGATCCGCAGGCCGGCCGCGTGCTCGGCGACGCCCTGGGTGAACTCGTCGAAGATGGCGTCCTCGACCAGCAGCCGGGTGCCGGCCGTGCAGGTCTGGCCGTGGTTGAACAGGAAGCCGCCGGCCACGCCGGGAATCGCGGCTTCGAGATCGGCGTCGGCGAACACCACCTGCGGGCTCTTGCCGCCCAGTTCCAGCGAGACCTTCTTGAGGTTGCCGGATGCGGCGTTGACGATCTTCTTGCCCACCTCGGTGGAGCCGGTGAAGGCCACCTTGTCGACGCCGTCGTGTGCCGAGAGTGCCGCGCCGACGTCACCGAAGCCGGTCAGCAGGTTGAACACCCCGGCCGGGACGCCGGCCTCGGCGATGACCTCGGCGAGCAGCACCGCGGTCAGCGGGGTCTGCTCGGCGGGCTTGAGGATGACGGTGTTCCCGCAGGCCAGGGCCGGTGCGACTTTGAACGCGGCCATGACCAGCGGGAAGTTCCACGGGGTGATCTGGGCGCAGACACCGACGGGCTCACGCAGCGTGAAGGCGTGGAACTTGGCGCCCGGCGCCCACGGCACCGATACCGGCACGGTGCGGCCCTCGATCTTGGTGGCCCAGCCGGCGTAGTAGTAGAAGATCTCCGCGGCCCAGGTGACATCGACGGCCTTCGCGACGGCGACGGACTTGCCGTTGTCGATGCTCTCGAGTTCGGCGAACTGATCGGCCCGGGCCGTGATGCCCTCGGCGATGCGCCAGATCATGCGCTGCCGCTCGGCGGGCGTCATGGTCGGCCACGGGCCGTCCTCGAAAGCCCGGCGTGCCGCCCGCACTGCCCGCTCGACGTCTTCGGCGTCGCTGTGCGGGACCGTCGTGATGACCTGCTCGGTGGCGGGGTCGACGGTGTCGAACCGCCGGCCGGACGCCGATTCGACCCACTGTCCGTCGACGTACATCTGCTGCGGACGGGAAATGAAATCGGCGGTCCGCGGGTCCAGATCGGTACTGAGCGTGGCTGTCATGGGAATCATGTCTACGCCTCGATGTGGTGCGCGTCACCACTAATTCCGAATGGGTATTTCGCGAATTCGGATTCTCATTTGGAATGGCTCCGGCATTCTCATTCGGGCCGGTCGATAATCGCAGTTCGCGTCAATTTCCGGACCCGCTGTCGGCCGCACCGAGGCCGGCCCGGCCTCCGATTCTCATTTGAAGATTTTCGATGTTTACCCGACAACGCTGCCGAGGTCGGCGGCCATCGGCTACCTTCCGACAAATGGGCCCCACCCGAACCATCCGGAGCCGCTCGCCGGTCGCCGGGCTTCAGCGCGCGCAGCTGACGTTCACCCAGGTTCTCGGGCAGTCGGTGTCGGCGGTGGCGCCGTCGGCCGTGATGGTCACGCTGCCCGCGCTGGTCCTGCCGGCGGCCGGCCACACCACGATCGCGGTGTTCATCCTGACCGCGCTCATGATGACCGCGGTCGGGTACTGCATCACGCAGTTCTCCACCCGCATGGTCGCGGTGAGCGGGCTGTACAGCTACACCGTCAAGGGCCTCGGCCCGGTTCCCGGTGTCGCGGCGGGTTGGTCGCTGGTCGTCGGCTACGCCGCGGCCGCGATGGCGAGCGCGCTCGGCGCGGCCGGCTACCTGGCGACGCTCTTGGGCCGCGTCGGGGTGCCGGCAGGCAAACCCGTCATCGCCGGCCTGACCGTACTGGTCGGCGCCGCGGCACTGATCCTCATGGTGCGGGGCATCAGGCTGTCGGCGCGCATCTCGCTCGCCGTCGAGCTGTTCGCGATCGTGGTCGCCGGGGTGGTGTTGATGATCGCCTTCGGCGGGGCCGTGACCGGTAGCGCCGCATCACCGAAAGCCGTTGCGGATGCGCCACATTCCGCGCTGGGGTTCGCGCTGCTGCTCGCGATCACCTCGTACGTGGGCTTCGAGAGCGCCAGTACCGTGGCCCGCGAGGCGCAGCGCCCGTTCGTCACCGTCAGCCGGGCCATCCGCTGGACGCCGCTGGCGCTGGGGGCGCTGTACACGTTCGCCGCCGTCCTGCAGACCACCGGCACGATCCAGACCCGCACCGGGTCGACGCCCATCGTGCTCTCCCTCCCCGACTCGGCCGACACCTTGGCCGGCGCGCTGTCCGTCGCGATGGAAGTCGGCATCACCGCGTCGTGGATCGCATGCGTGATCGGCTCCACCACCGCGCTGTCCCGGACGCTGTTCGCGATGGGACGCGAGGGCCTGCTGCCGGACGCCCTCGGCCACGCCCACCCGCGCTATCGCACGCCGCACGTCGCACTCACCGTCGCGATGCCGGTGATCGTCGCGGTGCCGGTCGCCTACCTGTTCGCCGCAGAGTCCAGCCGTGACGTCCTCGTCGGGCTGCTGGCGGTGTCGGCCCACGGCTACATCGTGGCGTATCTGCTGGTGTGTCTGGCCACTCCGGCATTTCTGCGCCGGATCGGCGAGCTCACCACCGTGCCACTGATCGTCGGACTGGCCACCGCCGCCACCATGATCGCGATCATCGTCTGGGCCGCGCTGACCGTGGCATCGCCGGTGTGGATCGCCACCGCCGTCTACTCCGCGCTGCTGGCACTGGGTTTGGCGGCATTCCTGGCCCGCCGCCGGCAGATTCCCGATCTCGCCGAACGCGTCGGGGTGTTCGACGAAACGGTCGCCGGTGACGTCTTCGCCGACTACAACCCGTGGGAGGTGCGCCGGTGAGCCCCGCCGACGGCGCGCTGTCCGGTCGCCAGCCCAAGGCCGTCCAGAGCGCCCTTCAGGTGCTCGAGGCCGTCGCGCTGGCCGGCACCGGGGTCACCGCGAAGGACATCGCCGAGCACCTGTCCATGCCGTCGGCCACCACCTACCGGCTGCTGAATCTCCTTGTCGCCGACGGCTACATCGTGCGGCTGCCGGACCTGTCGGGCTTCGCGCTGGGCCCGCGGATGGGCCTGCTGATCGATGCCGCGGTCTCCCCCACCGTGTGCACCAAGGCCCGCGAGACGTTGGCCGAGCTGCGGCTGTCGGTGCGCTTCGGGGTGCACCTGTTCTACTTCACAAACACCTCGGTGCGCCTCGCCGACGCCGACGGCGAATACCCGCCGCCCGCAGACGAATCGGTGCTCAACCGGCACCTGCACGCCAGTGCCGTCGGCAAGCTGCTGCTCGCGGAGAAGCACGATGCCGAGACGCTGCTCGCCCTCAACCCGGCGACGCTCACCGACCGCACCATCACCTCGAAATCCGCTCTGGCCGAACAGCTCGCCGAGGTCCGGGAGCGCGGCTACGCCGTCCAGACCGGGGAGCTGCGGGCCGATTCGGCGTGTGTCGCGGTGCCGGTCCGGTCGACCACCGCCACCTTGGTGGCCGCGGTGGCCATGTCGGGACGGGCCGAGCAGGAGCAGCTCCTGCGGAAGCAGATTCCGGTGTTGCAGGACTGCGCAACCCAATTGGCGCCGCTGCTGGCGTGAGGCCGATCAGAAAGGAATCGAGGCGATCATCGCCCCGGCCCCGGTGACCAGGCTGTCCTTCTTCAGCGTCGTGCCGAAGTACTTCGCGTGCGGGTCGACCACCACCCGCTGGTCGTCATGATGCAGCGCCAGCACCTCCCGGGCCATCCGGGAGAACGGGATCTTCTCTGGTCCACCGATATTGATCACATGGTTGCGCGGCGGCTCGATCGCGACCTCGGCCAGGTAGGCCGCCACCTCATCGGCCGCGATCGGTTGAATCAGCGCATACGGCACCCGCACATCGTGCTCGTCGCCCTCATCGGTGTCGATCTCGACGACCATCGACTCGACGATCGCCTTTGCGAACTCATGGAACTGCGTGGCACGCACGATCGAGTAGGGCAACCCGGACGCCTCGATGATCCGCTCTTGCGCGACCTTCGCCCGCATGTAGCCACTGTCCGGCAGGGCGTCGACGCCCACGATCGACAGTGCGACATAGTGGCCGACCCCCGCCGCCTGTGCCGCGGCCACCAGATTGGTGGTCGACCGGACGAAGAAATCCATCACGACCTCGTCGGCGAAGGACGGCGAGTTCGTGACGTCGACGAGGGCGTCGGCGCCCGCCAAGGCCTTGGCGAGGCCTGCCCCGCTGAGCACATCGACACCGGAGCGCCGGGACGCGGCGACCACGTCCTCGCCTTCCCGCGTCAGGAGATCGACGAGCAGGGTCCCGATGAGGCCACTGGCCCCGATCACTGTCACCTTCACTGTGCCAACACCTTTCGCCGTCGCCACGCCGACACGGGAGCCGGACCTGTCAGCCTACGTCGCATGCCGTGCCGCAGGTTGTGAAACCGGCATCCGGGGACATCTCGGCGGTCTGCGCGTTCGGCCCGGCGCGGATCCGCCACCGCTGCGGCCGGCTCTCGTATTGCGGAACGACGCAACACAATTGGTGCCCCCGCTCATGTGACAGCGCCCGCACCGGCTGCGAGGCCACACCTGAGCGTTTGCGGTATTGACGCACGCGTCGGTACTGTGCGACAGTCGGCGAGGACGAATCGGGATACGCACAGCAATGCAATGCATCGGACGGTCAGCGTGGTAAATCGGCTGCTTACAGTGCATCAATTGGTCGTTCTGCTGCAGTCCGCAAATCAAGTCGAGTTGCTGCTCACCGCGGCGGCGGGGACGGCGTCGATCGTCACGGCGGTACGCGGCCCGGCGGACGATGTTGCTGGCATCGCTCCGGAACGTCGGCACACGGCCTTGTGTACCTGCAAGGACGGCGACACCTCGCACTGCCCCGCACGCGATTCACTGTGAGCCGCAGGTGGGCGCGGCACCACCGGCACCGCGCCCACTTCCGTCAGCCGCTGATCGCCTCGGCGACCTTCACCCCGACCAGCACCACAGCCACCAGCAGGTAACCGCGCAATGCGACCATGCCGGCCACCCGCAGCGGCGACCAGGCGGGCCGGTCCAGGGTGTCCAGCGCGGGCGTGCGGAAGCTGTCCCGCTCCTGGTTCCGCAGCGCCTTCCGGACGGCGCGGTCGTCGGGTTGGTCGTCCAGATCCTCCACCTGCTCCGGGTCCAGACCGCCCAGCTCCGCGGCCACGTCGGCAGCCGCCTGCTTCCGTTGCCGGTGCCGCGACCGCGCCGTCGCACCGGCGATGACCCCGCCGCCGAGCATGCCGACACCGACTCCGGCCCCGAAGCCCCACTCGAGTTGCGCGGCAGTCAGATTCGGGAAGAACGTCGCCGCCGTCAGGGCCAGCGACAGCAGCACCAGCGCCCACACGATCACGCCGGCCATGATGTTCTGCCGCATGGTGTTGACCCACGGGCCCAGCACGGCCTTGTCGTTGCACAGCAGCACCAGGAACACCGTCGCCGACGGCAGCAGCACCCCGGCCAGCGCCTGCACACCCTGGGTCAGCAGACCCAGCACGTGATCCGGGCTGAACGACACCGCGGCCGCCACCGCGAGCAGTGCCGCGTAGCCCAGATAGAAGGCGGGCGCCTCGCTGACTTTCCAGTGCAGCGAGTGCCGCTTGCCCATGGTGTCGCCCAGGGCGTAGGTGGTGGCGAGGCCGACGGCGTTGGCCCCGATGAGCGAGGCGTCCAGCAGCAGGATGGCGAAAAGCGCACCCGCGGTGGGCGACACGTGCCGGCCCAGCTGCGTTGCCACGTCACCGGCGTCGGTGAAGTTGCCGGCCGCGGCACTGCCGCCGAGCCCGAACGCGGCGGCGGCCATGATCGCGACCGCACCCACCATCACCACGACGATGCCGATCCACAGATCGATCCGCTCGTAGCGAATCCACTTGGGGGTCAACCGCTTGTCGACGATGTTGGACTGCTGGAAGAACAACTGCCACGGCGCGACGGTGGTGCCGACGATCGCCACGATCAGCAGCAAGAGCGTCGAGTTGAGGCCGCCCGGGAATGACGGGATCAGGCCCCTCGCGGTTTCGGTCGCGGACGGGTGCACGATGAACGCCAGCGGGAAGATCACGATGTTGATCGCGATCAACGCGAAAATGAAACGCTCCCAACGGCGGAACGAACCACCGGCCACCACGGCGAACAGCAGCACCGCCGCGAGCGGCACCGAGATCGCCTTGGGCAGCCCGAAGTAGTTCAACGCCATGGACACCCCGACAAATTCGGTGACGATGGTCAACGCGTTGACGATGAACAGATCGCCAACGCTGAAGGCGCCCCAGAACTTGCCGAACCGCGCGAAGATCAGGCGGGCGTGCCCCACCCCGGCGACGGCGCCGAGCCGGACCACCATCTCCTGGTTGACGTACAGCACCGGAATCAGCAGCGCCAGTGTCCACATGAGGGCCATGCCGTAGTTCTGGCCGGCCTGGGCGTAGGTCGCGACGCCGCCGGCGTCGTTGTCGCCGACCATGACGATGAGGCCGGGTCCCATCACCACGAGCAGCATCTTCAAGCGCTGCCAGCGGCTGCGGCCGGTGGTGGTCTCGTCGGTACGGATGGTGCCGAGCGCGCCGACGATGTCGCCGACGTGCGCGGTGTCGAGCACCGCGGTGCTCGGTGAATCACGTTGCCGCGCTGATGTTTCGCCGGCGGGCCGCGGGGTACGGGAAAACAGGGCCATGTCGAGATTCCTCCCGGGAAAATGGCAGCACAACAGGGGTCCGCCCACCGGAATCGGTGGGCGGACCGTGCGGCCGAACGGATCAGAAGTTGGGGTGCGCCCCGAGAGACGCCGAGATCACCGCGAGCGGCGTGTGCGACAACTGCAGGTTGTGCCGTTCCTGCGGGGTCAGGTGCGTGCGGCTGTGCACCAGCCGGGCAATGCGGCGGACGGTGCGGTTGCGAAATACGGTCATGACAGAGCTCCTGTCGGGATCGGACTCCCGTGGCCTGTCGGTCAGGCGGAACCGGCCGGTCGGCAGGATAACGGGAGTGCTCGGATGCTGGTGTCTACGTGGTGTTTTCGTCCCAAACTGGAACTGTCGCCATCGCCAGATCTCACGTCGTACCTCACCTCCTAGCCGTCGGGCCCACCTCGGGGCAGCTATCCCATGACAACACAAAAGGGAGATGGCAGCGAACCTATACCCATTAAAAGGCTGTTAAAACCAGGCGCTGCCGCACCCCTCTCGTCAGAGCTTCGGCACTGGACGACGTAATCCACCGCGGTGGATAGCCACTTTGGGTAACCCCTTAATCCGGGGAGACCTGTCCTGACCCTGGGCGTCTCTCGACGTCGTCGGATCAGTGGCTTCTGTTCGTCCAGGAGCCTCGCCTAGCGAGGTGCTGACGTAGCCAAGGTAACCCGGGCGCGTAGACCCGTCAACTCGATTGTTCGGACCATTCCCCGCGAGCGTGCCAAGAGATCGCGAAATGTGCCGGGAACAGTGCCTGGCTGCACATTCGCGGCGAGAACCGCGCGCTAAGGCTGCTCGAGACCGAAGATGCGGATGCTCTCGGCGCGCATGTCGACCTTGCGGACCTTGCCGGTGATGGTCATCGGGAACTCGTCGACGATGTGTACGTAGCGCGGAATCTTGAAGTGCGCCAGCCGATCCGCGGTGAATTCGCGGATGGCGGCGGCGTCCAGCGGCGCCGCGCCGGGCCGCAGCCGCAGCCACGCGCAGATCTCCTCGCCGTAGCGGGCGTCGGGCACGCCGATCACCTGGGCATCCTCGATGTCGGGGTGCGTGTACAGGAACTCCTCGATCTCGCGCGGGTACACATTCTCCCCACCGCGGATCACCATGTCCTTGATGCGGCCGACGATGGCGCAGTAGCCGTCGGCCCGCATCACCGCGAGATCACCGGTGTGCATCCAGCCCTCGGAATCGATGGCCTCCCGGGTCTTTTCGTCGTTGTTCCAGTAGCCCAACATGACCGAATAGCCGCGCGTGCAGAACTCCCCCGGCTCGCCGCGCTCCACCGTCTCGCCGGTTTCCGGGTTGACGACCTTGACCTCGAGATGCGGATGCGCCCGGCCGATGGTCGCGGTGCGGCGGTCCAGGTCGTCGTCGATCAGCGTCTGGCACGACACCGGCGACGTCTCCGTCATGCCGTAGCAGATCGCGACCTCGGCCATGTGCATGTCGGAGACGCAGTGCTTCATCACCTCGACGGGGCACACCGATCCGGCCATGATGCCGGTACGCAGGCTCGACAGGTCCCGCCCGGCGAACGACGGATGGTTCTGCATCGCGATGAACATCGTCGGCACGCCGTAGACGCCGGCGCACTGCTCGGCCTCGATGGCATCGAGGGTGGCCGCCGGGTCGAACCCGGGGGCCGGGATCACCACGGCCGCACCATGACTCATGCAGCCGAGCACCCCCATCACCATGCCGAAGCAGTGGTAGAACGGCACCGGGACACACAACCGCTCCCCCGCCCGCAGGTTGATGCCCTCCGTGGTGAAGTAGCCGTTGTTCAGGATGTTGCGGTGCGACAGCGTCGCACCTTTCGGGAACCCGGTTGTGCCCGAGGTGTATTGGATGTTGATCGGGTCGGTGTTGGACAGGGAGGCATGCCGGGCCGCCAAGGCGTCGGCGCCGACCGCCGCGCTGTCGGCACGCAACCGCTCCCAGTCCGGGCCGTCCAGGAAGACGACGTCCGTCAGGTCCGGAACCTGGGGACGGACCTCGTCGATCATCGCCACGTAGTCCGACGTCTTGAACGACGTCGCCGAGATCAGCATCCGCATCCCGGATTGGTTGAGCGCGTAGGCAAGTTCGTGCACCCGGTATGCCGGATTCACGTTGACCAGGATGGCGCCGATCTTGGCCGTCGCCAGCTGCGTCACGATCCACTGCGCGCAGTTCGGCGACCAGACACCGACGCGGTCCCCCTTCTCGATGCCGCGGGCCATCAGGCCGCGGGCGATCAGGTCGACCTCGACGTTGAGTTCGGCATACGTGTACCGCAGTCCCTGTCCGCGGTCGACCAACGCGAGCGTGTCCGGATGGGCCGCGACGGTGCGCTCGAAGTTGGTCCCGATGGTCTCCTCCAGGATCGGGGTGTCGGTGGGGCCCGCGTCGTAGCTCAGCATCAGTTCACCAAATCCTCATAGCGGTATTCCGATGCGATCGGGGTGCCGGCCGCATGCGCTTGATCTTCGCGCTTGCGCAGGTCAACGCGCCGGATCTTGCCGGAAATCGTCTTGGGCAGATCGAAGAATTCCACCCGCCGGACCTTGAGGTACGGCGCCAGGTGGTCCCGCGCGAATTCCATGATCGCCCGCGCGGTGTCCGCATCGGCACTCCAGCCGTCTGCCAGGCAGACGTACGCCTTCGGC
This sequence comes from Mycobacterium sp. SMC-18, assembly GCF_045310895.1. NCBI lineage: Bacteria > Bacillati > Actinomycetota > Actinomycetes > Mycobacteriales > Mycobacteriaceae > Mycobacterium > Mycobacterium sp. SMC-18. The sequence goes on along the minus strand of NZ_JBJIAL010000028.1, from coordinate 34,527 downwards.
ACGGCGAGCCGGGTGTCGTCGGGCTGCGGCACCACCGCGGCTTCCACCACCGCGGGATGCTCGATGAGCACGCTCTCCAATTCGAAGGGCGACACCTTGTAGTCCGACGACTTGAACACGTCATCGGTGCGGCCGATGTACGTGATGTAGCCGTCGTCGTCGCGGGACGCAACGTCACCGGTGTGGTAGTAACCGCCGGCCATGACGGCCGCATTGCGTTGCGGGTCACCGAGATAACCCGTCATCAGGTTGAGCGGCCGCGCGCCCAGCTCCAGGCAGATCTCGCCCTCGTCGGCCGGCTCGCCGGTCACCGGGTCGACCAACACCACGGGCACACCCGGCATCGGCCGGCCCATCGATCCGGCCTTGACCGGCTGCCCCGGGGTGTTGCCGACCAGCAGGGTGGTCTCGGTCTGGCCGAAGCCGTCCCGGATGGTCAGGCCCCAGGCATCCTGCACCTTGGCGATGACATCGGGGTTCAGCGGTTCACCGGCGCCCAGAATCTCGCGCAGCCCTTCGGGTTTGGTGCCGAGGTCGGCCTGGATCAACATCCGCCACACGGTCGGCGGCGCGCAGAAGGTGTTGACGCCGGCGCGCCGCAGCTGCGCCATGAGCGCGGCGGCGTCGAAGCGGCTGTAGTTGTAGACGAAGATCGTCGCCTCGGCGATCCACGGCGCGAACACACAACTCCAGGCGTGCTTGGCCCAGCCCGGCGAGCTGATCGCCAGATGGACGTCGCCGGGCGTCACCCCGATCCAGGCCATCGTGGACAGGTGGCCGACGGGATACGAAATCTGCGAATGCTCAACGAGTTTGGGCTTGCTGGTGGTGCCCGAGGTGAAGTAGACCAGCAGCGGGTCGTCGACGTCGGTGACGGCGCGGAACGGACCGGCCGAAACCGCTTGGTATGCATCGGCGTAGCGGTGCCAGCCGGGTGCCGAATCCCCGACGACGATGCCGGTGTACTGCCCGTCGACGGACGCGAACTTGTCCGCGTCCGCGGCATTGGTCACCACGAAGCCCGCGCCGCCGCGGGTGATCCGGTCGGCCAGGTCGGCCGGGCCCAGTGCCCCGGTCGTCGGCATCACCACCGCGCCGAGCTTGGCCACCGCCAGCATCGACTCCCACAGCTCGACCTGGTTGCCCAGCATGACGATGACGCGGTCGCCCTTGCCGACGCCCAGCGACTGCAGCCAGGTCGCGACCTGGTCGGACCGGTCGGCCATCTCGGCGAAGGTGTAGCGCTGCTCATCACCGCCTTCTTCGGTGATCCAGAGCGCCGTCTGCCCGGCCCGTTCGGGGCTGCGGGCGATGACGTCGAACCAGTCGGTGGCCCAGTTGAACGTGCCGGTCAGCCGCGGCCAGCTGAACGAATCGACGGCCTGCGAGTAGTCACCGATCGACGCCACGAGCCGGTCCCGGGCCGCTCGGTACTGCTCGGTGTTGGTGGTGATCACAGCCTCTGTCGCCATGAACGTAGGATCTACGTCACACCCATCCGCCCGCTACCCCCGAAAGAGGGTACTGACCGTGACGACCGGCCCGTCTCTGCTGCGCCCGCGTGATACCGACGCGGTCCGCGCTGAGCTGCGACGTCTCGGCTCCGAGGGTGCGGTGCCGGTGATGTTCGGCGGCGAGGTGCACGACGACGCGCTGCTGATCACGGAGTTCTACGGCACCCGCGGCGGCGGTCTCCGCGGGTTGACGGTGCGCTCGATGTGCGGGCTCGGCGGGGCCAGCATGGTCTCGGGTCAGCCGCTCGCGGTGACCGACTACCGGCACGCACCGTCCATCACCCACGACTACGACATGCCCGTGCTGTCGGAGGGCATCCGGTCGGTGCTGGCGGTACCGGTCGTGGTCGATGGCCGGGCCCGGGCGGTGCTCTACGGCGCCTACCGGTCCAGCGCACCTTTCGGCGGGCGGACCGTCGACCTGATCATGGCGTCGGCGCAGCGCCTGTCGGACGAACTGACGATCCGCGACGAAGTGGACCGCCGGCTGCGGCTGCAGCAGGCCGCGGCCGCCGACACGGCGGTCAACACCGAACACATCCGCCAAGTGCACGCCGAGCTGCGACGGCTGGCGGCCGGAAACGCGCCCGTCGCACCGAGCGATCTCGGCGGCCTCGCCGACCGGCTGGCCGAGGCACTGGCCGGTGGGCCCGCACCGGCCGGTCCGCTCAGCCCGCGTGAACTCGACGTGCTGGCGCAGATCGCACTGGGCTGCACCAATACCGAAGCCGCCCAGCGGCTTTCCCTCAAACCCGAGACCGTCAAGAGCTATCTGCGCAGTGCCGCGACGAAACTCGGCACCCACAGCCGGCACGAGGCGGTGTCGAAGGCGCGGCAGCTGCGGCTGATTCCCTGACCGGTCAGGCCAGCGAGTCGATCCAGGCGCGGTGCAGCGCCGCGTACCGCCCGTTCTGCGCGACCAGGTCGTCGGGCGGACCGTCTTCGACGATGCGGCCGCCGTCGAGGACCAGGACCCGGTCCGCGGACTGCACGGTGGAGAGCCGGTGCGCGATCACGAGCGCGGTCCTCCCGGCCAGCACGGTCGCCAGCGCGCGCTGCACCAGCCGCTCGGTCGGGATGTCCAGCGACGACGTCGCCTCGTCGAGGATCAGCACCTTGGGGTCGGCCAGGAACGCGCGGGCGAACGCGACCAACTGGCGCTGCCCCGCCGACAGCCGCCCGCCCCGATTGGCGACGTCGGTGTCGTAACCGTCCGGCAGATTGTCGATGAACCGGTCCGCGCCAACGGCTTCCGCGGCTGCGCGGACCTCGTCGTCGGTGGCGTCGGGGCGCCCGAACCGGATGTTGTCGGCGACGGTGCCGGCGAACATGAAGTTCTCCTGCGTCACCATCACGACGTGCTGACGCAGCTCGGTCTGGGCGATGGACCGCAGGTCGATGCCGTCGAGGGTGACGGTGCCGGTCACCGGATCGTAGAAACGCGCGATGAGCTTGGCGATGGTGGTCTTGCCCGCGCCGGTGGCACCGACGAGGGCGACGGTCTGCCCGGCGGGCACCGTCAGATTCAGTTCGGGCAGCACCGGACGCTGCGGGGTGTAGCCGAAGCTGACACCCCGAAAAGCGATGTCCCCCTTGACCGTCGCCAGCGCGACAGGGTCGGCGGGGTCCATGATGGCGGGCTGCTGCGCGAGCACCCCGGCCAGCTTCTCGAGCGCCGACGCCGCCGACTGGAAGGTGTTGAAGAACTGCGAAATCTCCTGCATCGGTTCGAAGAACATGCGCAGGTACAGCAGGAAGGCCGTCAGCGTGCCGATCGTCATGCGGCCGTGCAGCACCAGGTAGCCGCCGTACAGCAGCACCACCGAGGTGGTGACGTTGCCGATGAGTTTGACCGCGGGCATGAACACCGCGAGCAGGGTCATGGTGCGTTCGTTGATGACGCGGTAGTCGTCGACGACGTCGCCGAAGATCTCCTGGTTGCGCGGCTCGCGCCGGTAGGCCTGCACCGCTTTGATGCCCGTCATGGTTTCGACGAACTGGACGATCACCAGCGCCGCGCGTTCCCGGACGGTGCGGTACGTCTTCGATGATTCGCGCCGGAACCAGGCGACCAGCAGCACCAGGAGCGGGAAGGCACCCAGGCACATCAGGCCCAGCCGCACGTCGAGCGTGACGAGCAGGACCGCGGTGCCGCCCAGGGTGAGCACGGCGGTGATGAGGCTGTCGAAACCCGTCGACAGCATGGTCTGGATGGCTTCGATGTCGTTGGTGGACCGGCTCACCACGCGGCCCGAGGTGTAGCGGTCGTGGAAGGCGACGTCGAGGCGCTGGAACTGCCGGAACACCCGGCGCCGCAGCTCCAGCAGCACCTTCTGCCCGATGCGGCCCGACCGGTTCAGGAAGAACAGCCGGAACGTGGCCTGCAGCACCACGACGCCACACAGGGCCGCGACGATCTGCAGCAGTTCACGGGCCGGCCCGCCCTGCAGGATCGGCGGGATGCCGTGGTCGATGCCGCGCTGCACGAGCAGCGGAACCGACAGGCGCGCACCGTTTTCGACGACGACGACCAGCGCCAGCAGCAGGACCGCGAACCGGTACGGCTTCAGCAACGAGCCCAGCAGGGATCGTGCCTCGCGACGCCGCGAGACGTTCTCGTCGATGGGCAGGTCCTCGACCTTGTCGACCGTCTGGCCGCGCCAGCTCTCGGTGCTCATCGCCTCCGCACCTCTTCGGACTCGTCCGTCTGCTCCAGATACAGCTGCTCGAGCCGTTCGCGTTCGGCGTCCTGCTCCCAATCGCAGCTGCGCTCGCAACCGTCGTCGAGCTCGTCGTCGGCGGACAGCAGGTACCGGTATTCCGGTGCCTGCTCGAGCAATTCGGCGTGCGTACCGATGCGCGTGATGGTGCCGTCCTGCAGCAGCGCCACCCGGTCGGCCAGCAGCACGGTGGACGCGCGGTGCGCCACCACAATGCCCGTCACCGACGTCAGCACCCGCCGCAGCGCGACGGTGACCTCCGCTTCGGTGTGCATGTCCAGGGCCGACAGGGTGTCGTCGAGCACCAGCAGTGACGGCGCGGCCAGGATGGCGCGGGCCAGCGAAAGACGTTGCCGCTGACCACCGGACAGGCTCATGCCCTGCTCGCCGATGCGGGTGTCGAGCCCGAACGGCAGGTCGTAGACGAACTGGGCGGCGGCGATGTCGATCGCCTCGCGAATCTCGTCGTCGGTCGCCGGGTTGTCGGCGCCGCGACCGAGGGTGAGGTTCTCGACGACCGACATCGAGAACAGCGTCGGGTCCTCGAAGGCAGTGGCCACGGCGGTCCGCAGGGCGGGCAGCGACAGCTCGCGGATGTCTCGTCCGTCGAGCAGGATCGCGCCCTCGGTCACGTCGTACAGCCGTGAGAACAGTGCGGCGAGAACCGATTTGCCGGAGCCGGTGGCGCCGACGAGCGCCAGTGTCTGCCCCGGCTCGACCGTCACCGACACGTGGCGCAGCGCCCAGTCGTCAGGTTCGGCGTCGGGGAAGCGGAAGCCGACGTCACGCAGTTCCAGGTGCCCACCGCGCGGCACGGTGTCGACCGGTCCGTCGCTGATATCCACTGGCGCGTCGAAGATCTCGGCGACCCGATTGGCGGCCGTCATGGACTCCTGCATCATCGACAGCAGGAAGCCCAGCGACGCGATGGGCCACACCAGCGACAGCATCATGGTGATGAACGCGACGAGCGTGCCCATGGTGACCTGACCGTGGCCGGCCGCGTACGCACCGAACCCGAGCACGAAGATCAGCGTCAGGTTGGGGATGACCTCGAGCAGCGTCCAGAAGCGCGCCGACACCGCCACCTTGCCGACCTCGGCGTCGTACAGGGCCGTCGCCCGCTCGTCGAACCGCTGGTAGACGTAGTCCTCGCGGCCGAACGACTTGATCACCCGCAGGCCCAGGGCCGACTCCTCGACATGCGTTGCGACATGGCCGGATTGGTCCTGCGCCTGCCGCGACAGCACGGTGAACTGCCGCTCGAACCGGAAGATCGTGACGGACACCGGCAGAACCGACGCCAGCACCACCACACCCAGCGGCCAGTACATGGTCAGCAGGATGCCGGTCACCGCGATGATCTGAATCGTGTTGAGCACCAAGAACAGCAGGCCGAAGCCGAGGAATTGGCGAATGGTGCCAAGGTCGTTCATCACCCGCGACAGCAATTGCCCGGACTGCCACTGCCGGTGGAACGACATGGGCAGGATCTGCAGGCGCGCGTAGAGCTCCTTGCGGATGTCGGCCTCGACGCCCATGGTCGCGCGGGCCCCGAGCCAGCGCCGGATGAACCACAGCACCGCCTCGACGAGCCCCAACGTCAGCGCGGCCGAACCGAGCACCCACAGGCCCGGCTGGTCCTGGTGCCGCACCGGGCCGTCGATCACCGCCTTGGTCACCAATGGGATGGACACCGTCACGCCCAGACCGGCGAACGCGGTGAGCAGCATGGCGGCCCAGCGTCCGCGGTACGGCCGCAGATACGGCAGCAGGCGCAGCAAGTCCGCCGACGCACGTCGACGCTGCGGCACCGGAGCGATCGCCGGCGCCGAATGCAGGGGCTGGGCTACATCAGACACAACAACTTCCATGCTCGCACGTGCCACCGACATACCCGGTGCGCGGCGGCACGACCAGGTCAGATGAAACCCAGGTACCCGACCAGCCCGGCCGCGGCGACGACGATGAGCGGATTCAGCTTGGTGAGCATGAAGATCACCGTGCACACCGCGGTGACGGTGTAGGCGCGCCAGTCGTGGTCGGCGGCGCGGCTCATGACCAGCGATGCCGCCAGGATGAGGCCGACCGTGAGCGGGGCGAAACCCTTCTCGACCGCGCGGCGCAGTTTGGAGCGTTCGGCCTTCTGCCAGATCAACGTGATGATGTAGACGAAGCCCGCGGCCGGTACCACCATCGCGACCATCGAGACGACACCGCCGATGATCGCGCCGGGAATCCCGCCCTCTTTCAGGCCGGCGCCGTAGCCGACCATCGACACGATCAGGATGCTCGGGCCCGGCGCGGTCTGCGAGATGGAGAACAGGTCGGCGAACTGGTTGTCGGTCAGCCAGTGCCTGCCGTTGACGGCGTTGATGTGCATTTCCGGCAGCACGACGTTGCCGCCGCCGATGGACAGCAGCGACAGCATGCCGAACAGCCCGATGAGCTGGATGTAGGTGGAAAGCGCCGCGGTACTCATCGTGGGGTGCTCATGCTGCTGTGGCGCGATCCCGCGGCCCTGGGTCGTTGCCGCGCTCGCGCGGCCACGCCCAGATCAGGCTCAGCGGCGCCAGGATCGCGAGCGTCCCCAGCAAGGGGAACCGCAGCACCCCGTTGAGCACGAAGGCGCCGGCGAACAGCAGGACCGGCACCGCGCCCGTCAGGCACTTCTGGCCCGTCTTGAGCACCATCGTCAGCGTCAGGGCCACCGCGGCCGCAGAAGCCCCGTGCAGCACGCCCTTGACGGCGGGCACCTCCTTGAACCGGAAGTAGGCGAACGACAACGCCAGCACGATGACCAGCGGCATGGCGCACAAGCCGAACACCGCGGCGGCCGCGCCGGGGAAGCCGCGCATCTTGGTGCCGGCGAACACCGCCATGTTGACCTGGTTGGCACCGGGCAGGATGCGGCACATCGTTGTGGCCGAGAGGAACTCGGCGTCCCCGAGCCAGCCCTTCTCCACCACCAGCACCTCGCGCGACCACGCCGACAGCCCGCCGCCGAACGACGCCAGCGCGATGTGGTTGAACGTCAGGACCAACTCGAACAACGAAACCCGTTGGGCCGTCGAGTCGATCTGCTCACTCATGGACCAGCTCGGGGTCGTGCGGGAAGTCGTCTTCGTGATGCTGCGACGAGTCCAGCGGATCGGGCGGCTCGTAGTGGTGCGAGCTCTCCCAGTCGGCGTCGAACACCTGCGACAGCTGCGCGACGGCGTCCGGGTCCTTGACCATCACGCCCAGTTCACGGCGCAGGTCGAAGGCGCTGCGGTCGATGTTCATCGAACCCACGAGCGCTTCGTGGTCGTCGACGATGACCAGCTTGGCGTGCACGCGCAGGTTCTTCTGCTTGCGCACCTTCGCGCCGAACCGGCGCAGGGTCCGCAGCGAGGCGAACGTGTCGAGGATGTCCCAGTCGCTGATGCCGTGCTTGCCACCGCACAGCACATGGACATTCACGCCACGGCCCACCGCGGCCGCGATGTGGTCGAGGATGACGGCGTCGACGTACTTGGGGTGCTGGATGCGCAGCCGGTGCTCGGCGGTGTCGATGAACTTCGCCATGTGGTACCGCGAATTCGAGTTGCTCCACAGCAGGCCGTGATACTGCGACGGCTCCCAATCGGTGTGGGACCAGTCGGCGTCGAACACCTCGACGATCTGCGCGACGTGGTCCGGCTCGGTGGTGATGAAGCCATAGTCCCGCGTGAGGGTGAAGTACTTCTCGCACAGGTTGAACGTGGCCACGAGCGCCGCCGTCTCGTCGACGACGATCGACTTCTCGTGCGTCACGTAGAACGTCGGGTTGGACCACTGGACGTTCACGCCGGCATCCGAGAACTGTTCGAAGGTCTCGTCATTGGCGCGGTCGCCGCCCGAGCGGGCCGGGTTCAGCATGACGCGCACGTCGACGCCCGCCTGGTGGCGCTCGATCACCGCCGCCACGAGCGACGGTTCGGTGAACGTGAATTGCTTGATGAGCAACGACTTCTGCGCCGATGCGAGGAAATCCCGCACCGGCTGCACGCCATCATCGGGTTGGACGATGACTCGCGGCGACACAGGCCCCATAAGCGCCGGATGCTAGCACCGAATAGCGGCTGCCAGACGTGCCTCCGTCAATAACAGTGGGCCATCGGGCAAGATGAGGCATATGGATAGCGGAAGCGCCTCCCCCCGCCTGCTCGTAGTCGACGACGACCCGGACGTGCTGGCCTCATTGGAGCGTGGCCTGCGGCTGTCCGGCTTCGAGGTGTCGACCGCGGTCGACGGCGCCGAGGCCCTGCGCAGTGCCACCGAATTCCGGCCGGACGCCATCATTCTGGACATCAACATGCCGGTGCTCGACGGCGTCAGCGTCGTCACCGCGCTGCGCGCCATGGACAACGACGTGCCGGTGTGTGTGCTCTCGGCCCGCAGCTCGGTCGACGACCGGGTGGCGGGGCTGGAAGCCGGCGCCGACGACTACCTGGTCAAGCCGTTCGTGCTGGCCGAGCTCGTGGCGCGCGTCAAGGCGCTGCTGCGCCGCCGCGGTGCGACGGCGACGTTCTCGTCGGAGACCATCTCGGTCGGGCCGCTCGAGGTCGACATCCCGGGCCGGCGGGCCCGCGTCAACGGCGCCGATGTCGACCTGACCAAGCGCGAGTTCGACCTGCTGGCCGTGCTGGCCGAGCACAAGACCGCCGTGCTGTCCCGCGCCCAGCTGCTGGAGCTGGTGTGGGGCTATGACTTCGCCGCCGACACCAACGTCGTCGACGTGTTCATCGGCTACCTGCGCCGCAAGCTGGAGGCCAACGGTGCGCCGCGACTGTTGCACACGGTCCGCGGTGTGGGGTTCGTGCTCAGGCAGCAGTGATGAGCGCCTGCGCGAAGAACAGAGTGCACTGATGAGCGCCTGCGCGAAGAACCGAGTGCGCTGATGAGCGCCTGCGCGAAGAACCGGCAGCGGTAGGCCGTGAACATCCTGGCGCGCGTCTTCCGTCGCACTCCGTCGCTGCAGTCGCGCGTCGCGTTCGCCACCGGTATCGCCGCGGCCATCGTGGTCGGGATCGTCGGCACCATCGTGTGGATCGGCATCACCAACGACCGCAAGGAACGCCTGGACCGGCGCCTCGACGAGGCCGCGGGGTTCGCGATCCCGTTCCTGCCGCGCGGGCTCGACGAGATTCCGCGGCCACCGCACGACGAGAACGTCGTCATCACCGCACGCCGGAACGGCCAGGTCAGTTCGAACTCGAATGTCGTGCTGCCCGAGCTGCCCGTCGGCTACGCCGATACCCAGGTCAACGGGGTCCGGTACCGGGTGCGGACGGTGCAGATCCACATGCCGGACCCGATGCTGGTGGCGGTCGGCGCCACGTACGACGCGACGATCGTCGACACCAACAATCTGCACCGCCGGGTGATCGCGTTGTGCGCGTTCGCCATTGGCGCGGCCGCCGTCGCGGGCTGGGCGCTGGCCGCGTTCGCGGTGCGTCCCCTCAAACGGCTGGCGCAGCAGACGCGCGACATCGATCCGGAGGGCCAGGACGGGCAGGCCCCGCACATCGACGTTCGCGGCGCCACCGAGGCCGTCGAAATCGCTGACGCCGTCAAGGGTCTGGTGGACCGCGTGTGGGAGGAGAAGGGCCGGACGAAGGCCGCGCTGGCGTCGGCGCGGGACTTCGCGGCGGTGTCGGCGCACGAGCTGCGCACCCCGCTCACCGCGATGCGTACCAACGTCGAAATCCTGAGCACGCTCGACCTGCCCGACGAGCAGCGCAAGGAAGTGCTGAGCGACATCGTGCGCACGCAGTCGCGCATCGAGACCACACTGTGGGCGCTGGAGCGGCTGGCGCAGGGCGAGCTGTCCACCGTCGATGACCATGTGCCCGTGGACATCACCGAACTCCTGGACCGCGCCGCGCACGACGCCATGCGCGTGTACCCGGACCTGGAGGTGTCGCTGGTGCCGGCGCCGACCATCATCATCGTGGGACTGCCTGCCGGACTGCGACTTTCGGTCGACAATGCGATCGCCAATGCCGTCAAGCACGGCGGTGCGTCGAAAGTTCAGCTGTCGGCGGTCAGTTCGCGCGCCGGGGTCGAGATCGCCGTCGACGACGACGGCTGCGGCGTGCCCGAAGAGGAACGCCTGAAGGTCTTCGGACGGTTCAACCGGGGTTCCACGGCGTCGCACTCGGGCTCCGGGCTGGGCCTGGCGCTCGTGGCCCAGCAGGCCGAATTGCACGGCGGGACGGCGACATTGGAGACCAGTCCACTCGGCGGGACGCGGCTGCTGCTACGGCTGCCCGGGCATCACTAGCCCGCCGCGAATGTGCAGCCACACCGCAATCTCCGAAAATTGCCGATCTGTGTGCACGCTCGCGGCGCGGTGAACGCCGGCGCCGCTCAGCCGACGGTGATCTCGACCCGCCGGTTCTTCGCGCGGCCTTCTTCGGTGCCGTTGTCGGCGATCGGGTTGGCGGAGCCGGCGCCGCGGGCCGTCATCTTCGCCGCCAGCACACCGTTCGAAACCAGCGCGGCGGCAACGGCTTTGGCCCGGGTGTCACTCAGCTTGAGGTTGACGGCGTCGCTGCCCTGGTTGTCGGTGTAGCCGATCACGGTGACCGCACCGTTCGGGCAGCCGGCCCGGATCTTGTCGGCGACCTGCACCAGCAGCCGGCGGGACTCCCCCGTCATCTGCGATCCGCCGGTGACGAAACTGATCGGGGTGCGCAGCAGTTCGGTGACGTCGGCCTGCACCTTCGCGCACGGGCCACCGGCCGGGGCCGGGGCGGGGGCGGACGTGGGCGCGGGAGCCGACGAGGGCGCCTGCGCGGGCGGCGCCACCGGACCACCCGGCGCCGGAATCTGAATGTTGTTGGCCAGCTTCGCCCCCGGGAACGACAGCGCTGCGGCGCTCTGCACCTCGCCGGCGACGTCGAGATTGGGCGCCGTCCCCATCAACGTGATCGTGGCGCCGTCGATGGACAGCCCGAAATCGGCGATGGCATCGGCCGCGGAGAGCACGTTGCCGATGGCCGCCATGTCCGGGGTGCCGGCGCCGTCGACGACGGTCGTCTTGTCATTGAAGGTGGCGTTCAGCCACTGCGCTTTCACCGCGGCGGCCAGTTCGGACTTCGACCGGGTGTTGGCGAGGCTGCCCGTCAGCGTGACGGTGTTGCCGTCGCGGGTCAGCGCGAACGGCGCGGAGGTCAATTCGGGCTGCTGTGCCGGTGTCGGTACCGCCGAGGCCGCGATGGAACTCGGGGCCCGGTGCTCGTCGGAGGTGCCGAACACCACCCAGCCGACGGCGGCGACGACGGCCACCACCACGGCCAGCGCCGCCACCCTGCCGCGCGTGCCGAGGCGACGGACGCTGCCGGACGGCTCGATGACGTCAGCTGTGTCCGGCATTGCAAAACCCTCCCTGAAACACGTTCGAGCCTAGAGCCCGACAGCTGTGGGGACGGCACGTTGCCGCCATGACACGCCACAACCGCCGGGCTCTAAGCCCGACAGCAAGTCGATCAGGTCAGCGGACGCCGACGAGGTCGATGACGAAGATCAGCGTCTTGCCGGACAGGCGGTGCCCACCACCGGCGGGGCCGTAGGCCTGTGCGGGCGGGATGGTCAGCTTGCGCCGGCCGCCCACACGCATCCCGGGGATGCCGTCCTGCCAGCCCTGGATCAGGCCGCGCAGGGGGAATTCGATGGTCTCGCCGCGGTTCCAGGAGCTGTCGAACTCCTCACCGGTGTCGTACTCGACGCCGACATAGTGGACCGTGACGTTGCCGCCGGGCACCGCCTCGGCACCGTCGCCGACGATGACGTCCTCGATCACCAACGTCTCAGGTGCCGGGCCGTCCGGGAATTCGATCTCAGGTTTCGTGTTTGCCACGGGACCACCGTAGTCGGGCACCTGCCGCGGGTGGACAGGAACCGCACCCCTAGTGGCGGCGCAGCCGGCTCAGCAGGTCACGGAGCGTGGCGAGCTCATCGGCGTCCAACGTGGCAAAGACCGGCGGTGCCGGATCATCGATCTGGCCGATGCCGCGCAGCACCGCGCCGCCGGCGTCCGTCAGCGACACCAGTTTGCAGCGCCGGTTCTCCGGATCCGGTTGGCGCACAACCAGTCCGCGCTCTTCGAGATCGTTGATCGCGACGGTGGTGGCCGGCGCGTCCATGCCGGTCGCGGCGGCGATCTCTTTGGCCGTCATGGCCTTGGCATCCAGCCGGCGCAGAATCCGGGCCCGGCTGAAGGGCAGTCCGGTCTGCTCGACCACCGCGCGTTTCCAGCTGTCGCGGTTCTCGACCACGACGGCGGCCATGGTCTGCCAGACCTCGTCGGCCAGCGGATCAGTGGACACCGGCCGGCTCCGGCTCACGCGATCCCTCGATCAGTGGCGCCAGCCGCTCCGCGGAGCGCAGGGCACGCGGCGAGGTCGAGAAGAAGCCGAGGACGGCGACCGCGACACCGATCGCGACGCACATCCACCACAGCGGCCGGGCCTGCGTGGCGAAGTCGACGCCGCTGCCGGCCAGGGCCGAGCCGGCGATCGAACCGCACAGTGCCACACCGATACTCACGCCCACCTGGCGGCTGGTGGACGTCACCGCCGCCGCGGCGCCGGCGCGCTCCACCGGCATGCCGCTCACCGCGGCGTTGGTCACTGGCGCGTTCATCATCGCGAACCCTATGCCGTATACCGCGAAAATGACGACCACTCGCCACATGGGCGTCGTCGCCGTCAGCGTCGTCAGCATGAGGGCGGCCGAGGCCATCAGGACACCGGCGACCATCAGTGACGGCCGGGCACCGTAGCGGCCGACGATCCGTCCCGACAACGGCGAAAAAACCAGGGCACCAATGGCGATGGGCAGATAGATGATGCCGGTGTGCATGGCCGAGTAGTGCCGTTCGTTCTGCAGGTAGAACGACATCATGAACAGGAACGCGCCCCAGCCGGTCAGCGCCATCACGGCCGTGACGGTGGCGCCGGCGAACGGGATGCTGCGGAAGAAGCGCAGATCGATGAACGGGTCGTGGCGCCGGCGCTCGTAGCGCAGGAAGCCGACGAGGGCGACCGCGGCCAGCACCGCGATGGCCACGGTGCGGGGGTGGCCCCAGCCCATCCCCGGCCCCTCGATGAGGGTGAAGACCAGGCTGAACAGGAACACCACCGCGAGCCCCTGGCCGATCGGGTCGACATCGCGCATGGTGCCCGACTTGCTCTCGGGGACGAAGATCGCGGTCAGCACGATGGCGGCCAGACAGATCGGCAGGTTGATCCAGAACACCGACCGCCAGCCGACGGCGTGGATCAGCAGGCCACCGACGGTCGGGCCCAGCGCCATCGAGATGCCGACGACCGCGCCCCAGAAACCGAGTGCCCGGGCCCGCTCCACCCGGTCGGTGAAGACCTGCGAAATGATCGACAAGGCAACAGGATTGAGCATCGAGCCACCGATGCCCTGGACCAGGCGGGCGGCGATCAACGCGTCCGCGGTCGGCGCGAGGCTGCACAGCAGTGAACCGCACGCGAAGATCGTCAGGCCGATCTGGAACACCCGCCGCCGGCCGAACCGGTCACCGGCGGCGCCGGAGAGCATCAGCAGCGACGCCAGCACCAGCGTGTAGACGTCGACGACCCATTGCATCTGGGCGGCGCTCGCGCCGAGGTCGCGGCGGATCGACGGGATGGCGACGTTCACGATGGTGGAGTCCATCGACACGATCAGCAGACTCAGGCAGCAGGAGATCAGGATGATCGTCTTGCGCCGTGAGGTGAGCGCGTCGATAGTTGTATTCACACAACCATTGTGAAACTACAACCGTTGCTGAGGCAACGGAGTTTCGGCGTGAGATTGGCGACATGAGCAGGACGCGCGCGCTCGGCGCCGACGAGCGGCCTCGAATTGCACGCAAAAGGCGGCGTGTTGCCGTACAAACACGGCCGCTCGCGGGAAAAGAGAACGCGGCAAGCTCACGGGAAAAGAGAACGGCCCCTCGCGCACTGTGCGCAAGGGGCCGTCTCGGTGAAACTCAGTGGTTGGGGTAATCCCGCTCGGTGTAGCCGGTGTAAATCTGGCGCGGGCGCCCGATCTTGGTGCCCGGGTCGGCGCTCATCTCGCGCCAGTGCGCGATCCAGCCCGGCAGGCGGCCGAGCGCGAACAGCACGGTGAACATGCGGGTCGGGAAGCCCATGGCCCGGTAGATCACGCCGGTGTAGTAGTCGACGTTCGGGTAGAGCTTGCGCTCGACGAAGAAGTCGTCGGTGAGGGCGATCTCCTCCAGCGACTTGGCGATGTCCAGCAGCTCGTCGTCGCCGCCCAGCTTGCCGAGAATCTTGTCGGCCTGCTCCTTGACGATGCGCGCCCGCGGGTCGTAGTTCTTGTAGACCCGGTGGCCGAAGCCCATGAGCTTGACGCCGTCTTCGCGGTTCTTGACCTTCTTGACGAAGTCGCGGACGTCGCCGTGCTCGCTGCGGATCTTCTCCAGCATCTCCAGCACCGCCTGGTTGGCGCCGCCGTGCAGCGGGCCCCACAGCGCGTTGATGCCGCCGGAGATCGAGGTGAACAGGTTGGCCTGCGACGAGCCGACCAGGCGCACCGTCGACGTCGAGCAGTTCTGCTCGTGGTCGGCGTGCAGGATGAACAGCATGTCCAGGGCGCGGACCAGCTCCGGGTCCACCTGGTACGGCTCGGCCGGCAGGCCGAACGTCATGCGCAGGAAGTTCTCGACCAGGTTCAGCGAGTTGTCCGGGTACAGGAACGGCTGACCGACCGACTTCTTGTACGCGTAGGCCGCGATGGTCGGCAGCTTGGCCAGCAGGCGGATGGTCGACAGCTCGACCTGCTCGGGATCCTTCGGGTCGAGCGAGTCCTGGTAGTAGGCGCTCAGCGCGTTGGCCGCCGACGACAGCACCGGCATCGGGTGCGCGTTGCGCGGGAAGCCGTCGAAGAACCGCTTGAGGTCCTCGTGCAGCAGGGTGTGCCGCTGGATCTTGGTGGTGAAGGCCTCGAGTTCGGCGGCCGTCGGCAGCTCCCCGTAGATCAGCAAGTAGCTGACCTCGATGAAGTTCGACTTCTCCGCGAGCTGCTCGATCGGGTACCCGCGGTAGCGCAGGATGCCGGCGTCACCGTCGATGTAGGTGATGGCGCTCTTGGTGGCCGAGGTATTGACGAAACCACCGTCGTACGTGGTGTAGCCGGTCTTGGACAGCAGCGAGCCGAGCTCGATGCCGTCCGATCCCTCGGTGGCGCGCACGATCTTGAGATCGACCTCGCCCCCGGGATACCGGAGGTTGGCTACGTCGTCAGAGCTGGAGGTGTCGGCCACTTGAACCCCTTTTGCGGTGTCGACTTGCAGTGTCGGCAGGTGAAACGTCCGGGACTAGACGGTAGTCGTTAAGAGAACTATGTGCTTGCTCGGGTCGCCATAACCCCGCTGTCAAGCATCAGTTGCGAGCCACCGAATAGCGCACGAACGCCGGCACCACCACGACCGAGATGATGACGCCGACCACCACCAGGACGCCGCCACCGGTTGCGGCCACCGTGGTCCCCACCACCGCGGCGGCCGCGCCGTGCACCGCGTCAGCAATCCGCGGACCGCCCGCGACCACCACGGTGAAGACGCCCTGCAAACGGCCCCGCAGCTCGTCGGAGGCGGCTTCCTGCAGGATCGTGCTCCGGAACACCGCCGAGACCATGTCCGCGGCGCCGCCGACGGCCAGCAGCACCAGAGCGATCCAGAGGAAGCCGTCCGGCCGGCCGGTCGCGTGGCCGACCGCCAGCCCGAAACCGGCCATGGCCGCGCCCCAGACGACAATCGAGACGACCACCGCGAGGCCCTGCCTGCGGACCCGGGGCAGCCATCCCGAGAAGACTCCGCCGGCAACCGCGCCGACGGCCATGGCCGCCGACAACAGCGCCATCGCGGTTCCGCCGGCGACCGGCCCGCCGAAGTTCTCGTGGGCCATCTGCGGGAACAGCGCCCGCGGCATGCCGAGGATCATCGCGATGAGATCGACCACGAAAGACATGAGGACGACGCGGTTGCCCGACAGGTAGCGGAAACCGTCGAGCACGGCGGCGAAGCCCCAGCGTGAGGTGTCGTCGTCGGGCGAGTGCTCCGGTGGCATCGGGGTGAGCCGGAACGTGGCCCAGATCGGCGCGATCGTGGTGAGGGCGTCGATGAAGTACAGCGTCGACAGGTCCACCCAGCGCAGCAGCACGCCGGCCAGCAGCGGACCGATGATCGCGCCGGCCTGGAACACCGTCATGTTGAGCGAGTTGGCGGCGGGCAGCTGCTCGGCAGGCAGCATCCGCGGGATGGCGGCCGAGCGGGTCGGTGAGTTGATGGCATAGAACGCCTGCTGCACCGACAGCAGGCACAGCACCAGCCAGACGTTGTTCAGCCCGGCGGCGGCCTGCACCCACAACAGCACCGACGCGACCGCCAGCCCGCAGGACGCGATGATCAGCAGCCGCCGGCGGTCCATCGCGTCGGCCCAGGCGCCGCCCCACAGGCCGAACACGATGAGCGGCACCACGCTGAACACGCCCGCCAGGCCGACGTACGCCGAGTTCTGCGTCAGCGCGTACAGCTGGACGGGCACCGCGAAGATCGTCAGGTTGGCGCCGATCACCGTGACGACGCTGGACCCCCACAGGCGGCGATAGTCGGGGTTGCGCAGTGGTGTGGTGTCGGCGATCAGACCTTTCAGGGCTGGAGCCGTTCGATCCGGTCGCCGGTGATGCGAATTCTGTTGTGCACGCGGTTCTCTCGGCCCTGCCAGAACTCGATCACTTCCGGGGCGATGAGGTAGCCGCCCCAGTTCGGCGGCACCGGCACCTCCGGCACGTCGGCGAATCGCTCGGTCACGTCACGCAACTGTTCCAGCAGCGCCGCCCGCGAGGCAATCGATTTTGACTGGTGCGACGCCCACGCGCCCAGCTGCGAACCGCGCGGCCGCTTCGACCAGTACTCGGCGGTGTGCGCCGCGTCGACCCTCGTCACCGTGCCGCGGATATGGATCTGACGGCCCAGCAGGTACCAAGGGAACGTCGCCGACGCGTAGGGCACCGCCGCCAGCTGCTCGCCCTTGTCGGAGTCGTAGTTGGTATAGAAGGAGATGCCCGTCTCTTCGATCGATTTGCACAGCACCGACCGGGTGACCGGGTGGCCCTGCGCATCGACGGTGCCCAGCACCATCGCGTTGGGTTCGGAGACCCCGGCCTGCACCGCGTCGGACATCCAGTCGCGGAACAACGCCAGCCAGCCCCGGTCCAGCCAGTCGACGTCGAGGTCGACGCTGCCGTCCTTCTCTGTCGAGCCGTATTCGACCCGCATCCGGGCCAGATGATCTGCCGACTGCTCCACGTGATCGGATGCCATGATCGGCGACGGTACGCCCATGCGGTGACACAATGCAGACATGGCGCCCGACGCACCCCCGGACCATTCAGTATTCGTCTCGGCGGCAACAGCTTTCGCGGACCTGGTGGCACAGATCCCGGCCACGGCGTGGGACGGTCCGGGACTCGGTGACTGGGACCTGCGGGCGCTGGTCGGGCACACCTCACGGTCACTGATCACCGTCAGCACCTACCTGCGCACACCCGCCGACCGGGAGGACGTGACCGGGCCGGCGCAGTACTACGCGCTGATGCGCGACTACGCCGCCGGCAGCCCCGACATCGTCGAACGTGGGCGGGAGGCCGGGCGCAATCTTGGGACGGATCCCGCGGCCACAGTCGCCGACCTGCTGGCCCGGGTGCGGACCGACCTGGACAGGGCGGGCGACCCCCTGATCGCCGTGATCGGCGGCCTGGGCATCCGGCTCAGCAACTACCTGCCGACCCGGGTGTTCGAGCTGACGGTGCACAGCCTCGACATCGCGCGGACCACCGGCATCGATTTCACGCTGCCCGACGAGGCACTGCGCGACGCCACCGTGCTGGCGGCGCAGATCGCGGCGCTGACCGGTCAGGCCGCCGCAGTGCTGCCCGCGCTCACCGGACGCGGCGCTCTACCTGCCGGTTTCTCCGTCGTCTGACCGTTTGTTACCGGCCGGTAGCCATCGGTCCACGGGCTAGTGGAACAATTTCGGCATGACAGAGGCAACGTCAGTGTCGACGCCGCAGATCCCCGAGAACTTCGTCGCCGGCCTGGAAGGCGTCGTCGCCTTCACGACCGAGATCGCCGAACCGGACAAGGACGGCGGCGCCCTGCGTTACCGCGGCGTCGACATCGAGGATCTGGTGAGCCACCGCGTCACCTTCGGTGACGTCTGGGCACTGCTGGTCGACGGCGAGTTCGGCCGGGGCCTGCCGGCCGCCGAACCCTTCCCGCTGCACGTGCACTCCGGCGATGTCCGCGTCGACGTCCAGGCCGCGCTGCCCACCCTCGCCCCGCTGTGGGGCTTCCAGCCGCTGCTCGACATCGACGACGACACCGCCCGCGAGCAGCTGGCGCTGACGTCGGTGACGGCGCTGTCGTTCGTCGCGCAGTCGGCCCGCGGCATCTACCAGCCCGCGGTGCCGCAACGCCTCGTCGACGAATGCCCCACGGTGACAGCACGTTTCATGACCCGCTGGCAGGGTGAGCCGGATCCGCGGCACATCGAGGCCATCGACGCCTACTGGGTCAGCGCCGCCGAGCACGGCATGAATGCGTCCACGTTCACCGCGCGCGTCATCGCGTCCACCGGGGCCGACGTGCCCGCGTCCCTATCGGGCGCGATCGGCGCCATGAGCGGCCCGCTGCACGGCGGCGCCCCCGCCCGCGTGCTGCCGATGATCGAGGAGACCGAGCGCACCGGCGATGCCCGGGCCGTGGTCAAGGGCATCCTGGACCGCAAGGAAAAGCTGATGGGCTTCGGGCACCGGGTGTACCGCGCCGAGGACCCGCGGGCCCGCGTGCTGCGCGCCACGGCCAAGCGCCTGGACGCACCACGCTTCGAAGCCGCCGCCGCGCTGGAGCAGGCCGCCCTCGCCGAACTGCGTGAGCGCCGTCCCGACCGGGCCATCGAGACCAACGTCGAGTTCTGGGCCGCCGTGATCCTGGACTTCGCCCAGGTGCCCAGCGCGATGATGCCCGCCATGTTCACCTGCGGCCGCACCGCGGGCTGGTGCGCCCACATCCTGGAGCAGAAGCGGCTGGGCAAGCTGGTCCGTCCCGCGGCCATCTATGTCGGCCCGCAGCCGCGCCCCGCGGACTCGGTGGCCGGCTGGGACAGCATCGCGCACAGCTGACACTTCAGACCCGTTTTCTTGTCACCGATGAGAAGTAGCGTTGGAGATGGTCATAACGAATGACCCCAATCCACGCAGTACCGCTCTGAGGAGAACACGATGACCGAGTCCCAGACCTTCCTCGCCCCGCACCTCGTCGTCGGCGACGGCGCCGCCGCAATCGACTTCTACGTCAAGGCTTTTGGCGCCACCGAGCTCGGCCGGGTGCCCGGGCCCGACGGCAAGCTCATGCACGCCGCACTGACCATCAACGGGTCGAACGTCTACCTCAACGACGACTTCCCGGAGATGTGTGGCGGCAAGTCGCAGACCCCGACGGCCTTCGGCGGCACGCCCGTCACGATCCACCTGCAGGTACCCGACGTCGACGCGGCCTACCAGCGCGCCATCGACGCCGGCGCACGCGAACTGATGGCCCCGCAGGACATGTTCTGGGGAGACCGCTACAGCCAGGTGGAGGATCCGTTCGGCCACCACTGGTCGCTGGCGCAGACCGTGCGCGTCGTCAGCCCGGAGGAGATCGCCGAGGCGATGGCGGCCCAGCAGGGCTAGCGACCAGTGATTTGTGCACGATTTTCCGCGGTGACCGCGGAAAATCGTGCACGAACCACTCAGGAGAAGGCGCTGAGGAGTCGCTGACGCAGCGTCGGCTTGGGCGCGCTCGCGGCAGCGGCCAGCATGTCGGACACGTCGATGAACTTGTCCCGCGGCCGGTCGGCGCCGCCGCGCGCGATCTCGGCCGCGTCGATGGCCCGCCACCCCGCCATGTCGACCACGTCGGGTCGGCGGTCGCGGATGAGCTGTTGCAGTGCACCGCTTTTCGCGGTCGGCTCACGAAGCCGGCTGGCGTTGTAGTCGGCGACCAGCCGATCCACGGTGTGCGCCGCGCACGACTTGTTGGTGCCGATGAAGCCCGTCGGACCACGCTTGATCCAGCCCGCGACGTAGCTGCCGCGGACGGGTTCACCGGTGGCCGGATCGATGACGCGGCCCTCGTCGTTGGGGACCACGCCGGCGGCATCGTCGAACGGCAGACCACGAATTGCCTTGCCGTGGTAGCCGATTGACGTCAGCACCAGGCCGGCGTCGAGCTGACGGACCTCGTCGGTGCCGGTGACGGTGAACTCGATGCCGGTGACCTTGTCCGAGCCGAGCACGCGGGCCGGAGTCAGCTGGTAGGCCAGCCGGATCCGCGGGCGCGTCGCCGGGGCCGAGCTGTCGGGCAGCTTCGTGAGGATCTCGAGCTTGTGACGCGTCAGTGCGTCCGTCTCGGCTTCCAGACCCCGACGAACCAGCTCGTGGTCCGCGGCGTCGAGCACCACGTCGCACGTCGACGTCAGGCCGATGAGCTCCGGCAGGGTGAACGCCGAGTGGATGGGCCCACGCCGGGCCACGATGACCACCTCGCGCACCTTCGAGTCGCGCAGTGCGGCCAGCGCATGGTCGGAAATGTCGGTGCGCGCCAACACATCCGGATCGGTGGTCAGGATGCGGGCGACGTCGAACGCGACATTGCCGTTTCCGATGATCACCGCCCGCTCGTGCCCCAGGTCGACCGGCAGATGCGAGAACTCGGGGTGCCCGTTGTACCAGGCGACCACCTCGGTGGCGGTTCCGGTTCCGGGCAGCTCCATGCCCTCGATGTCGAGGCGCTTGTCGTTGGGCGCACCGACCGCGTACAGCACGGCGTGGTGGTGCTCCAGCAGCTCGGCGTGCGTGACGTCCCGACCCACCTCGACGTTGAGGAAGAAGTCGAGCCCGCGGCGCTTCGTGATCTGGTCGAACAAGCGCGTCACACCCTTGGTGCTCTGATGGTCGGGGGCGACCCCGGCGCGCACCAGCCCGTAGGGCGTCGGCAGCTTCTCGAAGATGTTGACCCGGACCCCGCGCTGGGTCAGCAACTCGTCAGCGGCGTACATGGCGGCCGGCCCGGAGCCGACGATCGCGACCCGCAGCGGGCCGTGCGGCCGCTGGTCGACCGCCGGGGCGTCGGGCACCGGCGCCAGCTTGGACGTCGGCGGCAGCTTGCCCTCGTACTTCGGGTAGAAGGACGCGTTGAGCTCGATGAACGGCAGCTGCGCTTCGGTCAGCTTGGTGTCCGGCTTGATCGCGCCGACCGGGCAGGCCGTGATGCAGGCACCACAGTCCACGCAGGCGGCGGGATCGATGAACAGCATTTCGGCGGTAGCGAAACCCGGCTCGTCCGGGGACGGGTGAATGCAGTTCACCGGGCATGCGAAGACGCATGAACCATCGCTACAGCACGACTGGGTGATGACGTGCGGCATGAGTTATCTAAATGCTCAGGCGGCGACCACGACATGCTGACGCTGCGGCTCGCTGCGGTACCGGCTCGGCGGGCCGTCGATCTTGCAGATCTTCCACATGAGCTTCGCCAGCGGGTTCATCAGGCCGGTGTCGTACGACAGCATGCGGACGTCGGAGAACATGTTGCGCAGGAACATGCGCGACTCGGGAGCGTCGAAGAACAGCTCGCTGCGGACCGACTTCGGGATGTCGAACTTCTTCCAGAAGGCGCGCGGCGGCACGACGATCGCCGAGCACAGGATGCGCATGGTGACCGGGACGAACAGCGACAGCCAGAACTTCTTCCAGCGGGTCAGCTCCGGCACGCGCTTGTGCAGGTACTCGTGTGCGAACGAGATGTGCCGGGCCTCCTCGGCCACGTGGATGGCCATGACCCGCTCCATGATCGGGTGCAGCTCGGTGCCCTCACGCAGGATGTTCTTCTGGGTGTGGTCGATGGGCTCCTCGCCGGCGAGGACACCGAAGAAGAACGGGATGGGCGCCGGGCCGGCAGCCAGCGGGATGAGCGGCTGAATCCACTTGAGCAGCTTGGGCATGCCCGGGACGTCGACCCCCATGTGGTTGACCATCTCCTGGAACATCAGGGTGTGGTTGCCCTCTTCGATGGCCTCGTGCGTGCAGTAGCGGAACTCCGGCGACCCGTTGGGCACCCAGAACGCGTACTCCATCAGGCCGCGGATGAGGATGTTCTCGAAGTGCAGGCCGACCTTGGCGACGTTGGCCTGGCGCCACATGCCGATCTCGATCTGACGTTCCTGCGACTGCGACTGGTACCACGGGTGGCCACCGAGCGGGTCGGTGTCCGGGAGGATCCAGCGCGGGTCGTTGGGCACGACCGCAAACTCGGGAGAGTCCCAGGCGATGTCCTGGTACGGGTTGAAGTTGCGCCGCACCGACCCCTCGGACAGCGTGGCAAGCTTCTCCACGTACACAGTGTCATCCAGCACGTCCATGTTCCGGCGCCAACGACGGATCATCCGGGTACGAGCCATTTCGAGCCTCCCAAGGCTTTTCTGTCAGCTTTACAATCGGCTGTCTTGTGTCGAACGGTACCGGAGGTACCACCTAAAAACTAGTGCCCGCCGTCACACATCTGGACACCTATTGTGACCGTCATCACACTTGCGTGCGGAGCAGCTGGGCGAGCAGCCGGATCCCCACGTCACCGGCCGTCGACCTGCAACTACGCTGAGGGCCATGGCTGAGCTCACCATCCCCGCCGACATCAAGCCCGCCGACGGACGCTTCGGCTGCGGCCCGTCCAAGGTTCGCCCCGAGCAGCTGACCGCACTGGCGGCCGCCGGCGACCTGTTCGGCACTTCGCATCGCCAGGCCCCGGTCAAGAACCTGGTCGGGCGCGTACGCGACGGCATCAAGCAACTGTTCTCCACCCCCGACGGCTACGAGGTCATCCTCGGCAACGGCGGCTCGACCGCGTTCTGGGACGCCGCCGCGTTCGGCCTGATCGACAAGCGCTCGCTGCACCTCACCTACGGCGAGTTCAGCAGCAAGTTCGCGTCGTGCGTCGCCAAGAACCCGTTCGTCGGCGACCCGATCATCATCAAGGCCGACGCCGGCAGCGCGCCCGCCGTGCAGTCGGACCCCGATGTCGACGTCGTGGCGTGGGCCCACAACGAGACCTCGACGGGTGTCGCGGTGCCGATCCAGCGTCCCGCCGGTGATGCTCTCGTCGCGATCGACGCCACCTCGGCCGCCGGCGGCCTGCCGGTCAACATCGCCGACACCGACGCCTACTACTTCGCGCCGCAGAAGAACTTCGCCTCCGACGGCGGCCTCTGGATCGCCGTCATGAGCCCCGCCGCGCTGGCCCGCGTCGAGCAGATCGCCGCCACCGACCGCTGGGTGCCCGACTTCCTGTCGCTGCCCATCGCGGTGGAGAACAGCCTCAAGAACCAGACCTACAACACCCCGGCGATCGCGACGCTGATCCTGCTCGCCGAGCAACTGGACTGGCTCAACGGCAACGGCGGCCTGGACTGGGCCGTGAAGCGCACCGCCGACTCGTCGCAGCGCCTGTACTCGTGGGCCGAGTCGCGTCCGTTCACCACGCCGTTCGTCGCCGACCCGGCGCTGCGGTCGCAGGTCGTCGGCACCATCGACTTCAACGACGACGTCGACGCCGCCGCGGTCGCAAAGGTGTTGCGCGCCAACGGGATCGTCGACACCGAGCCGTACCGCAAGCTGGGCCGCAACCAGCTGCGCGTCGCCATGTTCCCGGCCGTCGACCCCGACGACATCAGCGCCCTCACGGCGTGCGTCGACTGGGTTGTGGAACGCCTCTGAGCACCACCTGACACGTAACCGAGGCGCGCAGTCCATGAAGGGCTGCGCGCCTCGGTGTGTCAGCACGGTTACGAGTCGATAACGCGCTAGGGTGAGCCGTTAAGCCGCGTCCTAGGAGGTCACCAATGAGGGAACTCAAGGTCGTCGGACTCGACGCCGACGGCAAGCGCATCATCTGCGAAGCCCCCAACGGTTCGGCCACCGCAGACAAGTTTGTCTTGCGCGTCGACAATCGACTGAAGGCCGCCGTCCGCGGCGACCGGGCCGCCATGAATCAGACGGAGATCGAAGTCGAGGTCGAGGTGCCCAACTCCCTGCGCCCCCGTGACATCCAGTCCCGCATCCGGGCCGGCGCCTCCGTCGAGCAGCTCGCCGCAGCCGCGGGCGTGAGCCCGGAGCGCATCATGCGCTTCGCCCACCCGGTGCTGCTGGAGCGCTCCCGCGCCGCTGAACTCGCCAGCGCGTCGCACCCGATCCTGCCCGACGGCCCGTCGGTGCTGACCCTGCTCGAGACGGTGACCGGAGCCCTGATCTCCCGCGGCCTCGACCCCGAAGCCACCAAGTGGGACGCCTGGCGCAACGAGGACAGCCGCTGGACCGTGCAGTTCGGCTGGAAGGCCGGGCGTTCCGACAACGTCGCACACTTCCGGTTCAGCCCCGGCGCCCACGGCGGCACCACGACGGCGTTCGACGACGCCGCGACCGAGCTGATCGACCCGAACTACACCCGCCCGGCCCTGCGGTCGGTCGCGCCGCTCGCGCAGCTGCATTTCGAGGAATCGGTCGCCGAGATCCCGATGCCCGCACATCAGCCGGAACCCGCGCCTGCGCCTGCGCCTGCGCCTGCGCCTGCGCCGGAGCCCGCGCCCGCCCCCGTCGTCGTCATGACGCCGCCCCCGGCCGCTCCCCCGGTGCCCGCCGCGCCGGTGGCCCCGCCGGCACCCGAGCCCATCCCGGCGCCGGAGCCGGCAGCCGTCGTCGAGACCCCCGAGCCGGCCGCTCCCGCCGCGCGTCCGCGCAAGAAGAAGCCCGAGATTCCGGCGTGGGAAGACGTCCTGCTCGGCGTGCGGGCCAACGGCCAGCGCTGATCTTGTTACGTTGACCCTGCACTGAGGGTCTCCCCTACTCGCACTTCTGCGCCACAGCTACACACTCAACGACAGCGTCAGCCGACCTCACGTTGACCCTGTACTGAGGGTCACCGCTACCCGCACTTCTGCGCCGTAGTTACAGATTCAATGGCGGGGCGGGGCTAACGGCCCAGGGCGATCGCGAGCGTCGCGATCCAGCCCAGCGCCACACCGGCACCGGCGCCCCAGACGAACCAGCGCCACACCGGGCGCACGCGCCAGGCCCACACCGTCGGGGCCAGGCCACCGACCGCGACGGCGTTCAAACCGACCGCGAGCAGCGGGTGCACCCGCAGCAGCCCCAGGGACAGGACGATGATGGCGGCGGCCGTCACGGCAGCGACGAACGCCGACACCGTCAGTCCGGTGCCCCACGGCGTCTGCGACGGTGTCGTCATCTGAGCCAATCTAGCCCGCCGTTCGCGCGCGCTCGTAGAACGCCAGCGCGGCGGCCGTGGCGACATTCAGCGAATCGGTGCCCCGCGACATCGGGATGCGCGCCCGCACCTCGCAGGCCCGCATGGTGTGTTCGGTCAGCCCCGGGCCTTCGGCCCCGACGAGCACCCCGACCTTCTCCCCGGCCAGCGGCGCCAGGGCATCGGCCAGCGGCACCGAACCCTCCCCCGGCGTCATGGCGATCAGGTGAAAGCCGTTGTCCTGCATCAATTTCAGATCACCGGGCCACGACTCCGCGCGGGCGTAGGGCACCAGCAGGGCATGGCCCATCGACACCCGGACCGCGCGGCGGTACAACGGATCGGCGCAGCCGGCGCCGAACACCACCGCGTCGACGTCGAGGCCGGCGGCGTTGCGGAAGATCGAGCCCAGGTTCTCGTGGTCGTTGACACCCTCGAGGACCGCGACGGTCCGGGCATCCCGCAGCACGTCGGGCACCGTCAGCTCGACGGGCCGGGGGGCCGCGGCGAGTACGCCGCGGTTGAGGTGGAAGCCGACGACCTCGGCCATCACCTCGGCGCTGGCGCGGTAGTAGGGCACGCCGCAGCCGGCCAGGTCGCCGGACAGTTCGCGGAGCCGGCGATCGGTGCCGAGGAACGCACGCGGGCTGAACCGCGACGCCAGCATGCGCTGCGCCACCAACACGCCCTCGGCGATCACCAGCCCCTTGCCCGAGGGCAGGTCAGGCCGGCGGTCCACGCTGTTGAGGTCGCGGAAATCGTCGAGCCGGGGATCGGCGGGGTCGGTGACGTCGACAACGATGACGTCGTCCATCGCGTCGAGTTCTGCGGCAGCGCTCACTGGGCTTCGTCGATGATCGCGAACATCAGGTCAGCGGCAGCCAGCAGGATGCCGCGGTCCTGGCCGGACAGCTTCTCGAGCCGGCCCTGCAGCCACTCCATGCCCGCCCGGCGCTCGGCCTCGAACAGCTCCTCGCCGGCTTTGGACACCGCGACCAGCACCTGGCGCCGGTCATCCGGATGCGAACTGCGCTCCACCAGCCCCAGCTCGACGAGCGAAGCGATGACGCGCGTCATCGACGGCGGCCGCACCCGCTCCCGGGTGGCCAGCGCGCCCGGCGTCATGGGGCCGTCCTTCGCGAGCGTGGCCAGGGCCGACAACTGCGTCAGGGACACCGGCGAATCGGGACGACGGAATCGCAACTGCCGTGCCAGCCGCACAACGGCCAGCGACAGGTCATTGGCCAAGCGGTCATCGGCGTCCGTCACGAGCAGATAGCGTACCGATCGATCGACTAGCGTTAGAGGAGATGGCCACGCCCGCGCACGAACATCCGGCGGAACCCGTTCCGCCGGCTCTCCCCGACCGCCTCCTCGACCCGGTTCCGGTGATCGTGGTGATCGCCGTCGGCTGGCTGGTGGCGGTGGCGCTGGCCTTCACCGTCACGGCCCTGCACACCTGGCGGCCGGTGACCGTCGCGGGCCTCGGTGTCGGCGTACTCGGCACATCTATATTTCTGTGGCAACGCAGCGCGGCCCGTCGCGGCGCACGAGGTGCCCAACGCGGCCTGCGCTGACCATTCTCATCTCGACAAGGGAGAAGTCCGATGGCTGGCGAAACACCCCTGCTGCAGGCAGACATCACCATCAACGCGCCGGTGGCCAAGGTCTGGGCCTTGATCTCCGACCTCGACAACATGCCCAAGTGGAGCCCGCAGTGTCGGGTGATGAAGGCGGTCGGCGCCGTCAAGGTCGGCACCAAGACCGTCAACGTCAACCGCCGCGGCGCGATGTTCTGGCCCACGACCTCGACCATCACCGCGCTCGACGCGCAGAAGAAGCTGTCGTTCCGGGTCAACACCAACAACACCGAGTGGACCTATGACCTCGAGCCTGCGGGCACCGGCACCAAGGTGACCGTGAGCCGGCGTGCGGAAGCCGTCAAGCCGATCTCGAGCACGCTGATCAACCGCTTCATGGGCGGCGTGCCCAACTTCGAGGTGGAACTGGTCGAGGGCATGAAGACCTCGCTCGGCCGGATCAAGGCCGCGGCCGAAGGCGCTTAGCCGAGGTCGAGCACGCCGTCGTCGAAAGGCTCGAAGGCCGGTGAGCCGATGGGCTCCGGCGGCGGCGTGTCCGAGTGCGCGCCACAGCCGTACTCCGCGGACACCACACGTCCGTCGGCGGACAGTTCATTGGCGCACACGCCGAACACCAGGCCGAGTGACCCGGACAGCGGCACGTAGAAACCGCAGCCACGGCAGGTCCGGCGGGTGGCCCGGGCCATGGCGGCGTTCGGCCCGTAGTCGCCGTCCTGCCAGCGCTGCGCGGCATCCGTCCGGCCCCAGTCGCTGAGCACCTGCTTGCGGCCGAAACCGACCTCGGCAGCCACCTCGTCCCACTCGGGGTCACCGGAGGCCAGGTAACCGGGCACCAGCCGGGGATCGTTGGGCGGCGGCGCCAGCAGATCGCCCGGGCTCAGATCGCCCGGCTGCACGCGCTCGTTCCACGGCACCCACTGCGGGGCCAGCAGCGCATCAGGTCCCGGCACCAGGACCACTTCGCTGACGGTGGTGTGGTCGGCGCCCGGGTAGGTCGCCAGCACCACTGCCCACTGCCAGCCGTGGTAGCCGGACATCGACGCGAGGAATCGATGGGTCACCGACGCCGGGTCGTCGAAGCTGGCGCCCAGGTAGTCACCGACGACGCCCTCGCCACTGAACTCGATGATCGCGGCGCGGGCCTGGTCGACCGCGCCCATCAGGATCGGGGTCAGGTCGGGCAGCTCGGCCTCTTCTTCGACAGCCGCCGCGGCCTCGGGGGCCGCTTCGGTCGCGGGCGCGTCAGCGGTCTCCGCAACCGGGGCCTCGTCGACGACAGCGTCGGCGGCCGGGGACTCGTCGGCGGCCTGCGGCTCATCGACGGTCTCGGGCACTTCGGCCGATTCCGGTGCCTCGGCGGGAGCTTCGACGGCGTCGACGGATTCCACGGCGGCTTCAGGGGTCGGCACCTCGACCGGCGCCTCGGGCGGCGTCGACTCGTCCGGCGTCACGGCTGCCGATTCGGTGTCATTGGGCATGTCCATCGTGATCAATACTGCCTGACCACCCAGGACAAGGCCACACCGCCTGCCTGCGCGCCGCCGTCGGCAGCATGGGGAACAATCGTGCTCATGAGTGGACCGCGGGATGCCGGGAGGTCGGGGGATCCCCGTTACTACCCGCCGCGCCCACCGCGCCGCGATGACGAAGAGCATCCGGGCATGGCCAATTACCCGAGCGATCCTGGTCAGGCCCGCCGCCGGCCGCCGCCGCGGGGGTCGTCGTCGCACAGCGACAACCGCTGGCTGCCGCCGCTCGACGACGATCACCACGACGGCCATGGCTACGACCGTGGATACGACGACGGCTACGACGACCGGCGCCGCGATGACGACGACCGGCGCCGCGGCCCCGCGGGCGGCGAGAAGATCACCGTCACCCGGGCCGCCGCGCAGCGCAGCCGTGAGATGGGCACCAAGGTGTATGGCCTGGTGCACCGGGCCGCGACGGCCGACGGCGCCGACAAATCCGGTCTGACGGCGCTGACGTGGCCCGTCGTCGCGAACAACGCGCTCGACGCGGCGATGGGCATCGCGCTCGCCAACACGCTGTTCTTCGCGGCGGCCTCAGGTGAGTCCAAGAGCAAGGTGGCCCTGTACCTGCTCATCACCATCGCGCCGTTCGCGGTGATCGCCCCGCTCATCGGGCCGGCGCTGGACCGCGTGCAGCACGGCCGGCGCGTCGCCCTTGCGGTGTCGTTCGCGCTGCGCGTGGTGCTGGCGCTGGTGCTGATCGGCAACTACGACGGCGCCACGGGCAGCTATCCCCCGTGGGTGCTCTACCCGTGCGCGCTGGGGATGATGGTGCTGTCCAAGTCGTTCAGCGTGCTGCGCAGCGCCGTGACGCCACGTGTGCTGCCACCGACGATCGACCTGGTCCGGGTCAATTCCCGGCTCACCATGTTCGGGCTGCTCGGTGGCACCGGTCTGGGCGGTGGCGTCGCAGCCGCGTTCGAGTACACCTTCGGCCTGATGCATCTGCCGGGCGCGCTCTACGTCGTCGCCGTCGTGGCGGTCGCGGGCGCCGTCCTGACGATGCGCATCCCCAAGTGGGTCGAGGTCACCGAGGGTGAGGTGCCGGCGACGCTGTCGTATCACGCGCCGACCGAGCAGCTGCGACATCCGCATCACGACAAGTCCCCGCGACAGCCGTTGGGCCGCAACATCATCACGTCACTGTGGGGCAACTGCACCATCAAGGTGCTCGTCGGCTTTCTGTTCCTCTACCCCGCGTTCGTCGCCAAGTCGCACGACGCGGGTGCGTGGGAACAGCTGAAGATCCTCGGCCTCATCGGCGCCGCCGCCGGCATCGGGAACTTCGCCGGCAACATCGCCAGTGCCCGCCTCAAATTGGGGCATCCCGCGCAGGTGGTCGTGCGCGCAACTGTCATCGTCACTGCTGCGGCAATCGCCGCCGCGGTGGCCGGCAACCTGATGGTGGCCGCGGCCGCCGCGCTGATCACCTCGGCCGCCACGGCGATCTCCAAGGCGTCGCTGGACGCCTCGCTGCAGCACGACCTGCCCGAGGCGTCCCGGGCGTCGGCCTTCGGCCGGTCCGAGTCGGTGCTGCAGTTGGCCTGGGTGGTCGGCGGCGCCGTCGGTGTGCTGATCTATACCGACCTCTGGGTCGGGTTCACCGCGGTCAGCGCCCTGCTGATCCCCGGGCTCGCCCAGACCCTCGTGAGCTACAACGGTGGCTCACTGATCCCGGGCTTCGGCGGCAACCGGCCCGTACTCGCCGAGCAGGAAGGACCACGGCCCGATCCCGCGGCAATGCCCGGGGCGCGTCAAGGATGGATATGAAACGAGTTCTCGCGCTGTTGGCAGTGGTCGCGGTGCTGTCGGCGACGGCCACAGGTGTCCTGGTCTGGCGGCTGACGCGGCACCAGGGTCCCGACTTCCCCGAGATCAGCGCCTTCACCGATGGCCAGCTGACGCGCATCGGGCCGTACCGCTACTGCGACGTCCACCTGAAGGCGTGCGACGTCCCCGCGACGACGGGCGAACTGCACGTCACGGCGCGGCACCCCATTCAGCTGTCCGTGCCGCAGCCCGTGGCGCGGGCGCCGTGGGTGCTGCTGCTCGCCTACGAGGACGACGGTTCCACCGTCAGCGAGTTCCGGCCGAACCAGCGGCTGGCCGTGACCATCCCGACCGTCGACCCGCATCACGGCAAGCTGCTCGGGCTCGCCGTCCAACTGCCCACTCTGGCAAGGGATTCCGACGGCAACGAGTTCCCCCTGCCGCACGCCGAATGGTCCGTGCGGACCGTCTGGCCCTGACCTACCCAGCGCCGTGGCCGGCCGGCACCTGTTCACCGTCGCGAACCGGCCCGGGCGGCGTGCCGTCACCGAAAGGCCTGCCGCCCAACGCTTCCCGGCCGTGCGGCGTCAGCCAATTTGCCAGATCGGGACCTTTCGGCACGATCTGCGTCGGATTGATGTCGGCGTGCACGATGTAGTAGTGCTGCTTGATCTGCACGAAGTCGACGGTGTCGCCGAAGCCGGGGGTCTGGAACAGGTCCCGGGCGTACGCCCACAGCACCGGCATCTCGGCGAGCTTGGACCGATTGCACTTGAAGTGCCCGTGATAGACCGGGTCGAACCGGGCCAGCGTGGTGAACAGCCGCACGTCGGCCTCGGTGATGGTGTCCCCCACGAGATACCTTTGGCCGCTGAGCCTTTCGCTCAGCCAGTCCAGCGCGGTGAACAGCCGGTCGTAGGCGGCGTCGTACGCCTCCTGTGATCCCGCGAACCCGCAGCGGTAGACGCCGTTGTTGACCTCGGTGTAGACGCGCTTGGCGACGCTGTCGATCTCGTCGCGCAGATGCTCGGGGTACAGCTGCGGCGCACCGTCGCGGTGGTACGCCGTCCATTCGGTGGACAGGTCCAGCGTCATTTGCGCGAAGTCGTTGGTCACGACGGCACCGGTGGGCACGTCGACGATCGCGGGCACCGTGATGCCCTTGGGGTAGTCCGGGTCGCGCTTGAAGTAGGCGTCCTGCAGCCGCGGGATTTTCAGCACCGGGTCGACGCCGCCGGGATCCAGGTCGAATGTCCAGCTACGCTGATCGTGCGTCGGACCGCAAAAGCCAATGGAGAGAACATCTTCCAGGCCCAGCAGCCGACGGACGATGATGGCGCGGTTGGCCCAGGGACAGGCCCTGGCGACGATCAGCCGATACCGCCCGGGTTCGACGGGGTACCCGTCACGACCGTCGGCCGTGATCCGGGTGCTGATGTAGTTGGTGTCGCGGGTGTACTCAGAACCTGGCTTGACGTAGGTCACGTCCCCAGTCTGCCCGCGAACAGTTGGCTTGGGTACGAGAAATCAGCCGACTCTCGAACACAAGCCAACGTTCGGCGCGTGGATCAGGCGTCGAGTTCGCGCGCGACGGCCTTGACCACCTCGGACACCTTGCGTCGGAGACAAGTTCAAGCGCGTAGGTCCCGACGGCGAGGTGGTCGTGGGCACCGTGGACAGCAGGTGGACCGGTGCGTCGGCGCGGGCGCTACTGCTCGCGCCACGGAACGCCGGGTTGCGCGAGTACCGGGGTCAGGTGGTGTTGGAGAAGGACGAAGACGGCAATGTCACCGGCCAAGCCGAAGAAGGGCACCTGGCCCGCCATCGTCAAACCGGGGGTGTGGGATCAGGCAGCACGGAAGTTGCAGGAGACGGGTCGCGTCACCAACTCGCCACGGGTGCGAAAGTACCTACTCTCGGACCTGATCTTCTGTGGCCGCGAGGGTGCGGTGCGCCAATGAACTCCGCCAAGAGCAGCCGCGGCCAGCGTCAGTCGATGCGAGAGGTTGAGCCGCGACGGGGTCAAGCTGGACGGCTCATCGTGGAGACGGTTGTGGCACGGCTTAGCCGAGAAGACGCCGTTGACCTACTGCGCTCCCCGGTCGAGGAATCCGACGCCGCGTTCGCCAACCCAATCGGCCAGCTCATGCCCAGCCAGAGCCTCGGGTCCGCGCGGCCGAGTTCTGAGCCAAGTGTTGCTAACTGCTGTAGCCTTCAGTGATTGCGGTGAGCCCAAGAGGGGTATCCACAGAGAACGGACCAGGTCAGACGGCATTTCGCAGTGGGGAGCGTCACAACCGGGGTTGTTAGGAAACTGGAACACAACGGGCGTGTTCGTCGTTGAAAAGTGCGAGCAAATGAGGGAGAGTATCGACATGACCACATGGGAAGAGAAGGACGAGTTCTAGAGTCCACGCGCGTACTTCGCGAGAGGCCGCAGCCGAACTTGGCTGCGGCCTCTTTTTATGTGATCAACTATCTGGGCTTATGCGCGTCTATACGCGTCGAGCCGTGCTTGGTCGGACGACGCTCTACTGCCTCGCAGTAACTGCGACAGTAAAGATGGCTCGATCATTTGATAGAGGACAGAGAGCTCAGTAAACGCTCGGGTCTGGCGCTTCTCGACATCCTCCGCCTCTCTTGTAGCGATTATGTAAGGCAGGAACCGCTGGTACGTCCGTTCGATGATCGTCCCACCCCTGATGCGAAAGACTGCGTCGCTATAGACGCCAAGTACGGCTCCCGCTCCCAGTCTCTCAAGACCGTTCAGGATGTCCGTGATGTCACGGTCGACCGCAAGACACTGTTCTTCGGTCAAGTCGTTGCCGTCTTTGTCCACGAGTGTGCCATCACCTAACAGCGCTTTCCCCTGCTTCATGGTGAGGTTCTTCTCGCCAAGAACGTCAGTCACGCGGCGACGCGCTGCGCGAGTAGAGTCCGACCACTCTGTCCAAGCTTCGAGACTGTCCTTTTTCCTCATTCGGGAGCTGGAGTTGAAAGCACTGTAAGCGGTGACGAATAGGGCTCCGACTGCAATTGTTGCAGCGGCAGCTGGAAAGACCGATTCCTTATTCAAGTCGGCGTAGTACATGGCAGCGCAGCCTGCGGCGAGGAGAAGAATAACGCCCAGGGTCACCTTCGCTCCCGGTGACCACAGCCTCCAAGATTTCAACCTCAACCCGATACTCTTCTCTATGCTGAGTGTCTTTGAGGACGCATACATTACTCGCCGAAGGCAGACATTTAAGTGGATCGTCTGTTAGGCCCCGATGTTTAGCCGCACCTTCTACCGGCCAGCCGACCGGCACCGGTGGCAACTGGCGAGAAGTGCGGGTCACGGCGCACCGCCATTAGGGTTCCAAATGCACCGCGACGCCTGTTAGCAGGTGACCCCTCGAATCAGCGCCGGTTCCACCAGGAGAAGGTCGCCGCACCTCGGCTAGTTGACCGCGGGATTCGTACAGCGCGGGGTCGTCCGGCGGTCTCTTGCCGTCCTGGACTCGGCGGGGAGGGCAGCGGTGCGACCACGGAGCGTGTTTTGTTGGGGGTCGGCCGAAACCATCGGGAGTCGCCACGGAGTGGTGTGAATCCGCTACAAGAGCAACCGCTATCTGAGCGGCGCTCGCCGTCTGCGGCGCCGCCATCCCGGGTATTGCCACTCAGAGGGGTCGGGTTGGCTTTGAGTCCGTAAAGATCCAGCGCGTCCCACTGCAAGGCACGCTAAGCACCCGAGGCAGGGCGTGTCCGGCAGGAGCAACGGCGTGTTGTTCCTGCTCAGCGACTTGGACGCCATCGCGTTTATCTAGCGTCAGGCGGGGGAATGGAAAGGTGGCCAATCAGACTCGCCGACGATACACTCGCCGTTCTCGGCAACTGCGATGACGCGCCAGAGCAATTGTCAATACCTGTGGATCGGGGTGTTTCAGGCGACCTCCGTTTCGGTGTGTTGATCGCCGTCTGACGGTG
>NZ_JBJIAL010000027.1:0-72681 GCF_045310895.1 Mycobacterium sp. SMC-18 | reverse complement strand
TCCAGACCGGTGTAGTCCAAGGCCGCGAGCCGCGCATGCGCCGCCTCGTAGGCGGCGTACGCCTCCTCGACAGCGGCTCGATCGGTCAAACCCATACTTCGAACACTAGTTCGAGCCACTGACAAGAAAACGCCGCAAATGTGACGCTAGTTACCTAGCGTGACCAGCGAAATCAAAGTGACCAAAGTTTTTTCGAGAGCCGACGTAGCCTCGACATGCGACCCCAGGCAGCCACGTGCACGGCCCGTGCCCCCAGCGTGAAACAATTGCAGCCCGTGAAGACCTTCGATGCGCTATTCGCCGAGCTCAGTGAGCGAGCGCAGACCCGGCCGGCCGGCAGCGGCACCGTCGCGGCGTTGGACGCCGGCGTGCATCATCTGGGCAAGAAGATCATCGAAGAGGCCGGCGAAGTGTGGATTGCGGCTGAGCACGAGAGCGACGACGAGCTGGCCGGCGAGATCAGCCAGCTCCTGTACTGGACGCAGGTTCTGATGATCAAGCGCGGCCTGACCCTCGACGACGTGTACGGCAAGCTGTGACCGGCGCATCGAACGGCCTCCTGCGCGTCGCCGTCCCGAACAAGGGCGCGCTCAGCGAGTCCGCCGCCCACATCCTGTCCGAGGCCGGATACCGCCGCCGCACTGATCCCAAGGATCTGACGGTCGTCGACCCGGTGAACAAGGTCGAGTTCTTCTTCCTGCGCCCCAAGGACATTGCCATCTACGTGGGCTCCGGGCAGTTGGACTTCGGCATCACCGGCCGCGACCTGGCCGCCGAGTCGATGGCGCCCGTCAACGAGCGATTGGCCCTGGGTTTCGGATCCTCGACGTTCCGGTATGCCGCACCCAAGGGGCGGGACTGGACCGTCGCCGACCTGGCCGGTAAGCGCGTTGCCAGCGCCTACCCGAACCTGGTGCGGAAAGACCTGGCCGACAAGGGGATTGACGCCACTGTGATCCGCCTCGACGGCGCGGTGGAAATCTCGATCCAGCTCGGTGTCGCTGACGCCATCGCGGACGTCGTCGGATCCGGCCGGACCCTGGCGCTGCACAACCTCGTGGCCTTCGGTGAATCGCTGTGCGATTCGGAAGCAGTTCTCATCGAGCGCGCCGACGTCGCGCCGGATCCGGCTCGCGACCAGCTCGCGGCCCGCATCCAGGGCGTCGTGTTCGGGCAGCAGTACCTGATGCTCGACTATGACTGCCCGCGCAGCGTTTTGGAGCAGGCAACGGCCATCACGCCGGGTCTCGAATCGCCGACCATCGCGCCGCTGGCCGACGCAGACTGGGTCGCGGTGCGCGCCCTGGTACCGCGGCGCCAGGTCAACGCCATCATGGATGAGCTCGCGGCCATCGGGGCCAAGGCGATCTTGGCGTCCGATATCCGGTTCTGTCGCTTCTGACCCGTGCCGGTGTTAGCGTCGCCGTGAGGTCCGCAATCTGACGGAGGGTCACGTGACGCAAGCGCTGGTTCTGCTGTTCGCCTTACTCATTGGTGTGGTCGCGGGCCTGCGGGCGCTGACTCCACCCGCCGTGGTGGCCTGGGGCGCCAAGCTCGGCTGGTTGCCGCTGGTGGGTACCTGGGCCGAATGGGTCGGCAACTGGATCACGGTGACGGTGCTGACGATCCTGTTGGTGGTCGAGTTGATCACCGACCAGCTGCCCAAGACGCCGGCGCGAACGGTGCCGTCGCAGTTCGGGGCCCGGTTGTTCACCGGTGCGTTCGCCGGTGCGGTCATCGGCGCCGGGTGGCACCACACGTTCATCGGGATGGGCGGCGGCATGATCGGCGCGGTCATCGGGACGCTGGCAGGCTTTCATGCGCGCCGAATCCTGGTGGCGCGCAACGGCGGACACGACCTGCCGGTCGCGCTCGCCGAGGACGTCCTCGCGGTCGGTGGTGGCTTCGCGATTGCGGCCGTCGCACTGAGTGCCATCGGTCCGTATGTCGTCGTCTGAGGCCACCGCGTTCGACGCCATCATCGTCGGCGCGGGACAAGCGGGACCGCCTCTGGCCGGCCGACTCACCGAGGCCGGCCGGACTGTCGCCGTCATCGAACGCAAGCTCGTCGGCGGCACGTGCGTGAACTACGGCTGTATCCCGACCAAGACGTTGGTCGCCAGCGCCTACGCCGCACACCTGGCCCGCCGCGGTGCCGAATACGGCATCGGCACCGGCGACGTCACCGTCGACATGGCAAAAGTCAAGGGCCGCAAGGACGGGATCGTCACCGCAGACCGTGAGGGCGTCGAAAGCTGGCTGGAGGGCATGGACGGCTGCACGCTGCTGCGCGGCCACGCACGCTTTCTCGACCCACACACCCTCCAGGTCGGTGACCAACTGATCACCGGCAAGCAGATCTTCCTCAACACCGGCGGCCGTGCGACGGCCCCGGACATCCCCGGCCTGAACGACGTCGACTACCTCACGAACGTCGGCATCCTCGAACTCGACACGGTGCCAGAGCATCTGGTGATCATCGGCGGCAGTTACATCGGCCTCGAGTTTGCGCAGATGTTCCGCCGGTTCGGCGCCGAGGTCACGGTGGTCGAGCGGGGACCGCGGCTCGCCTCGCGCGAAGACGACGACGTCTGCGCCGCCATCAAGGACATCCTCGAACATGAGGGCATCACAGTTCATCTGGGCGCCAGCGACATTCGGGTGGCCAAGGACGGTGACGGGGTGGCGGTCAGCACCGGCAGCGCCGTCGTATCGGGCTCACACCTGCTGGTCGCGGTCGGCCGGGTGCCCAACACCGACGACCTGGGTCTCGAAAAGGCCGGCGTGGCGACGGATTCGCGCGGATACATCACCGTCGACGATCAGCTGCGGACCACCGTCGACCACATCTGGGCCATGGGCGACTGCAACGGCAAGGGCGCGTTCACTCATACGTCGTACAACGACTTCGAGATCGTCGCCGCCAACCTGCTCGACAATGAACCCCGCCGGGTCAGCGACCGCATCCCCACCTATGCCCTGTACATCGATCCGCCGCTCGGGCGCGCCGGCCTGACCGAGGCCCAGGTTCGGGAGTCGGGCCGAAAAGCGTTGGTGGGCAAGAGGCCGATGACCCGCGTCGGCCGCGCGGTCGAAAAAGGGGAGACGCAGGGCTTCATGAAGGTCGTGGTCGACGCCGAGACCAACCAGATTCTCGGCGCGTCCATTCTCGGTGTCGGCGGTGACGAGGTGGTGCACTGCATCCTCGATCTGATGGCCGCAAAAGCCCCGTACACCACCATGACGCACACCGTGCACATCCATCCGACCGTCGCCGAGTTGGTACCCACGATGCTCGAGGGGCTCAGGCCCCTGCAGTAACGGGCTCCGTAACAGCCTGTGCGACACCGCGTCCGGCGACCAGTTGCCGGGTGACCTCGGCGACGCGCCGGCCCAGGTGTTCGCACGTCGCCACGTCGGACGGGTGTACCTGGTCGGGATTGGCGTCGACGTCGGTCGCTGCCGCGGCACCGAGCCAGAAGCCCAGCCTGTTCAGCTCGTCCGCGCTTGCGGTGGAGTGATTCCAGCCCGGACCCAGGCCGAGGTTCACCCAGTGCATGTGATGCTGGGCGGCGAACACCGCCAGCGAGACAAGCGAATTGAGCTTGTCACCGCTCTTGCTCCCGGAGTTGGTGAACCCGGCGGCGACCTTGTCGCGCCACGTGCCCTGCTGGCAGCGCCGGCCCGTCTGCTCGGCGAACGTCTGGAATGCCGCCGATACATTGCCCATGTAGGTGGCGGTACCGAAGATGATCGCGTCCGCGCTGTCCAGCGTCTGCCAATCGTCTTCGGTGAGATCATCCAACCGGATCATGGTGACGGTCGCGCCGGCCGATTTGGCTCCGGCGGCGACCGCCTCGGTGAGGAACGCGGTGTGCCCGAACCCGGACTGGTAGGCCACAACCACTGACGGGGCGTCGTGAAAGGTGTTGTCCGACATCGATTACTCCTGGGTTTTGGGGCCTGCGGGTGGGGCGTCCAGCGGGCTGTGCCCGGCGATCTCGGCGTATCGCTCCAGCCAGCCGGGCAGGGGAGTGCCGTCGAGCAGCGCCTGCAGCCGGTCGAGGAAAGCCTGTGTGCCAGGCCGGAATCCGTTGGCGTTGGGCACTCCGAGGCCGCGATGGGTCATCCGGAGCAGGGTGCCGGTGCCGTCGGCGGTGAGTTCGTAGCGGACCACGCCGGGTTCGACGATCTGTTGGTGCCACTCATGCTCGAACACGTGCGGCGGATCCCAGACCAGGATGCGGCCCGTCATGCGCTTCATTTCCGGTGGCACGGGCGGGCCCGAGGCGACCGTCTCGATCGAGCCGCCCTCTCGTCCGTCGATGACGGTCTTGCCCATCCAGATGTCGCGATGCGCGGGCTCGGTGATCGCGGCCCACACCCGCTCGACGGGGTGCTTCAGGCGCCGCTCGAATGTCAGGGTTGCGCGGTCGCCGTCGACCGTGACGACGCCCTCGAGTTCATCGGTTGTCATGTTCCTCCTCGAATGTCGAATCCAGATGGCGCTCAAGGGCATCCAGATGGTTGGTCCAGTAGCGGCGGTAGCGGTCGATCCACTGGTCCATCTCGACCAGACCGTCGGCGCGCAGCGCGTAGATGCGTCGTTGGGCATCGGGCCGGACCTCGACCAGTCCGACTTCCCGCAACACCCGGAGGTGACGGGAGACCGTCGGTTGCGTCAGTCCCGGGAGCGTGGCGACCAGCTCGCCCGCGGTGCGTTCGCCCTCGGCGAGTACGTCGAGCAGCGCGCGCCGGTTCGGTTCGGCGACCGCTTCGAAGACGTCCATGAAGTCAGTATGCCCAGCTATCTATATAGACGCAAGTACATATAAGACTCAGCGATACAAGCGGAGTGATTTCCGCAGCTCAGAGTGTTGTGCGGTTACGCGGTCTCACTGCGGTGCGGACTGGTCCAGGTCGGCGATGTGGAGGCCGTAGGGCACGGCTTTGGCCAGCGTGACTGTCACCGGGATGCCGCTGGACAGTCGGTAGGTGCGTCGTTGCCCGGCGCACGCGCCTGCAATGGCGGCGCCCAACGGGGATTCGATGGAATGGACGGGCATGTCGGCGTATTCGGCGCCCTGTACGCCGAGTAGGAACGTCTCGAAGTCCCCGGTGGCGTCGTGTCGGATGGTGACCACCATCCCGGGTTCGGCAATG
Source organism: Mycobacterium sp. SMC-18 (assembly GCF_045310895.1). NCBI lineage: Bacteria > Bacillati > Actinomycetota > Actinomycetes > Mycobacteriales > Mycobacteriaceae > Mycobacterium > Mycobacterium sp. SMC-18. The sequence continues at coordinate 67,518 of NZ_JBJIAL010000027.1, read as the reverse complement.
CCGTCGTTGGGTGGGTCTTCGCCGACGACGGCATTGATCAGCAGGTCATGAATCTGCTGAATCCGCTTCTCCCACGCGCGTCGCACTGCTGCGGCGTTCGCGTCGATGTTCTCGTCGGCCGTTCCGGCGGAGTGAAGATAACGCAGGGTGTCCAGTTCGCGGTGCAGCCGTTCGTAGGCTTGTGGGGAGATCCAGACTCGTGTCGTGGTGGCCATGTCATTTCCATTCGTCGCGAGACCGGTTGCGCGGTAGGACATTTCAAGTTCTTTAGGTGTCGCCGGATGTCGAGTTCGGGGCATGCATTCCGTAAGGGACCGCCTTGAGTAGCGTGATGGGCACGCTGGCCCCGCTGGGGATGGGGTAGGTGCGTTGCTCGCCGACATGTGCGCCGGCGACCGCGCTGCCCAGCGGTGATTGCATGGAATACACATCGACATCGGGGTCCTCGGCACCGCGTACACCGAGCAGAAACGTCTCGATGTCCCCGGTGTCGTCGTAGCGAACGGTCAGGACCATTCCCGGTTCAGCGATCCCGTCGTCGGGCGGGTCTTCACCGACCACGGCATTGGACAGCAGATCTTGAATCTGACGCATGCGCGCTTGTCGCGCCAAGTAATTCTCGACGAGGTTGTCGTCGGTGTCCATGACGTCGCCACGAACTTCGATACCCGACCGTGAACGCAGCACGGTCAGTTCGGCCTGCAGCCGCGTATGGGCCTCACGCGTCATCCAAAGACGTTCAGTGCTGGTCATTTTCGGTGCTGTCCTTTCGTCGAAGCCGAGGTTGTCGCCAGGGGCGGGCCGGTGGTGGACGCGCCGCCCCTGACGACTGGAGCGCCCGTGGTGTGGGGCTGCACGGGCGGTGTGGACCAGTGATTGGTGGGTCTAGCGCCCCGTTCGGCGCAGCGGGTCGAATTCGCGCAGGGCTTGGGGTTGCTTGCCGGTGGTGATCTGTTCGGCCAGTAGCCGGCCGGTCACCGGTCCGTGCGCCAGTCCCCACATGCCGTGGCCGCCGGCAACGTAGACGCCGGGCGTCACCTCCCCGATGAGTGGGCGGCCGTCGGGAGTGACGGGGCGCGGGCCCACCCACATCTCGCTGTGTTCAGCCCACCGCACGCCCTGCAGCAGGGGAGCCGCGGAGGTGACGATGGCATCGACCCGCGCCGGGGTCGCCGGGTCGTGCGGGGCGCGGAATTCCATGGTTCCCGCCACCCGCAGTGCGCCGTGGTAGGGCGTGCACGCAACCCGCACATCGGGCAGGTAGACGGGCCCGGGGATGGGACGGTCCACGGGCACTGTGAACGAGTAGCCGCGACCGGCCTGCACGGGCACGCGTATCCGACTGCCGGTGAGCCGGGCAAGCCATGCGCCGGTGGCGATCACCGCGGTGTCGGCGGTCAACGGCTCGTCATTTGGCGGGTGGACGCTGACCCCGGTGCCCGAGCTGGACACGTCGCGCACCTCCAATGTGCGCATCCTGGCGCCGCGCCGCACGACTGCCTGACTCAGCGCGTTGACGAACCGGCCGGGATCGACGAAGCGTTGACCGTTGATGCTCAGGGCGGCGGTGATCGCCTGCGATGCCAGCGGCACTTGCTCGCGTAGCGCCTCGCCGGCCAGAGCGGTGACAGATATTGTCTGCCCGGCCTTTTCGAGATGCTTGAGTTCGCGCATCATGCGTTCGGCTTGTTCGGTGCTGCGGAACAGGGCGGTGATCGGGGCATCGGTCACCGGTGCGTCGACACCGTTGGCGACGAGTACGTCGAAGGCTTCGATGGCTTCTTCGTTGAGCGGCACGTTGGCGCGCACCGCCCGGTTCCACGACTCGGGCCGGCAGTTGGCGACGAAGCGCATCAAGAAGGCCCCGAGCTCGGCGTCGGCGGTCAAGGGAATGTGCAACGGGGCGGCCGGATCGACGAGGGCGCGCAGCCCATATCGCAGCACACCGGGTGAGTTCAGCGGCAGCGTCAGTGCCGGTGCGATCCAGCCGGCGTTGCCCCACGATGCTCCGGCGGCCACTCCGGTGCGGTCAACCACGGTGACATCGAGGCCGCGCTCTTGCAGGAACCACGCCGTCGACAGCCCGACGATGCCCGCACCGACCACGATCGCCGACCGGGGTCCGCCGTCAATGCGCTCGCCGCCGCTCATCACAAACCTCCGCATCCGAACTTCGTCCTTGCGTCCATGGTGGCTTCACCAGGAGAAAGGCATTTGCTGAAATCCGACAAGAGGCCGGTGCCGGGTTGTCGAGATTCGACAACGCCCTCCTGAGCGCGGTCGTGTCTCGGCGAATCGGGTAGGCGCCGGCAGCGAGCACCTCCGCGACCGGCTTCGACGTGCCGTGAGGTGCCGGAGGCGTACAGCGCCGGCTGGCGCGCTTTGTCGTGTTTCGACAGCCCGGACTGGTCAGTCGGTGTCGGTGGCGGCGAGTTCGATCATCATGGCCAGCCGCTTCTTGGCGTCGTCGAGTGGGAGATTCGTGATTTCGGCCATCTTGCGGAGCCGGTACCGCACGGTGTTCTCGTGCACTCCCAGCCGGTTACCCGCTTCGGTGGGGTCGCCCTGCGCCTCGAGCCAGGCCCGCAGGGTGGGCAGGTAGTCGGTAGCGTGGTCGCGGTCGTGCCGGCGCAGTTCGGCCACCGGCCGGCGATCGGGGGAGCGTCCTGAGCGTGCCGCACTGCGCAACCGTTGCAGCAGGATGTCGTCCCACGACTCGTCGTAGGCCGGAGGGGCGACGCCGGTCGGCGACGTCTCGTGTAGCGCCAGGCACTCGTCGGCCTCGTGGCGCGCCGCGACCAGATCAGCGACCTCTGCGGCACCACTGATACCGGCCAACAGCGTCACCCGCTCGGGCAATGCCGCCTGCAGGCTGGAAACCCACTTCCTGGCAGCTTCTGATTGTTCGCCGGGCAGCAGCGTGTACACGGTGTTGCCGGCCAGGGCACTGCGGCCCGGCCGTGACCAACCAAAGCCCGTCGTGGCTCGCTCGAACGCCAACAGCAGCGCCGCGTCGCGTTCCGCGCCGATGAACGCCTGCAGCGCAACCACCCGCAACACGGTGTGCGGCAGGCCCAGTCGGCTGGCGGCGGTGGCGGCATCGGCAGTGCCCTCCAGCAACCGGATCACCAGTTCGGATTCCACTTGCCGCTCGAGGTCCGCGCTGGCACGTGACCGCAACAGGTGCAGGGCCACCGTGTGAGCCCCGTCGGCCAACGCAGTGAGCGCGGCCCCGGCCAACGGTGTCGCGCACTCGACCCACACCGACCCCATGAGCTGACGACCCGACCGCACCGCCACCACCATGCGCCCGGTCACACCGTGAGCAGAGTCCGGGCCGACAAACAACGGTTCGTCAGAAGACTCCAAATGCGCGTACACACCCCGAGCGTCAAAGAAGGCCCGCAGCTCCTCCGGTGCCTGTCGCTCGACGATGGTCGCCACCCGCGCCGGGTCGGCGCCTCGCTGGCGCCGCGAGTACGCCAAGACCCGCGAGAGCCGGTCCTCGATGATGACCGCCCCGCCCGCGGACTCGGCCAAACTGTCGGCCAGTGCGAACAGATCCGTTGGCCCGCGACCGGATTCGGTTTCACGGCCCTCCAGGACCAGCCCGAAGATGACCGCGGCCAACTCGCTCCAGGACATCGCCGGGTCGACCACCATCACGGCTACACCTTCGGCCGCACCGGCGAATGCGGTGTCGTAGTCGCCCTCGGCGCGGACGAGTACGACCACGGCACGGGCTTGCGCCGCCCAGTGCACCGCCTGCTGCACTGATTGCGCGCCGATACCCAGCAGCACGTCACCGACGACGGCGCGGTCCTCGATGAGTTCATGCAACACCACGCTGCGCAACTCCGTGGACCGCGGGACAGGACAAAACCGCAATCGCACGCCATAGCTGCCCAGCACATTGGCTAGGCGGTCCAACGTGACCACGGGCCGCTCCCTATGCCGAATCAACCCCAGCGTATCGGTTGTCGAATGCGCCCCGGTCAACGGCGGGCTCCCTGACGCGATGACCCCGCGCCGATCCCATTACTTACGGGATCAGTTGATATCCACGGCAGCAACCGAATTCATCGTGCCTACTGCGTGGTGCAGTTGTGGACCAGAACCGCCGCGGTCACGGTCGCGACGAAGAAGACGTGGGTGTTCGCGACCGTCAGATCCCACATGTCGGCCGTGCCGAATACCGAAGTGCTACCTGCGACCTGCGCGACGCTGTCCCGGAACGGGGTGGTCAACCGATCACCGGGACGCAGGTCTTTCGCGTCAATCCATTCGGCTCCCGGCCGAATGGCTCCGCCAGTGGTGGCGGCCAGCTCGGAGACCTCGGACGGCTCTGTCTGCGCCCGGGCCGCGCTGTAGAAGGGATGCTTGGCGGTGGTGTGTACCACCGAAGTGACATCGGCGGCGTTGGTGATCGTGAGGTCGAGCAGGTCGGTGTCGTGGTTGACCAGGACCGCCTCCACCGGCTGACCGCTGGTGCGACCGGTTTCCGGGTCGACTGACCACACCCGATCGCCGACCTTGAGTTCCGCGATGAGGCGTTTGGTGCCATTGGCCATCAGGACCAGCGTGTCCGGGCGAAGGATTGGCCCGCGCACGGAACATGCTGTGTCAGTGGGGTTGTCAGTGACTCGGCAGCCATGACCGCTGCCGGGCTGTCGGCGAATTGCTGCGCGCGCGGCGCACCTGCGTGTTGCTCTGAACGTGGGCGATCGATGCCGGCCAGCCACAGTATCCCGCAGAGGGAAAGCACGATGGTGACCATCAACGCCACCGGTACCCGCCACCAACGGCTACGACGCCACCACGACCGTTCACCCGGTACGAAGTTCACCACGACGATTCCCCTGAATACACCAGTTCTGATATCCGTCGGCAATGTCGGACACGTTCTGCAGGTGTAGTCGGGAGCCGGCCCCGAAACCGAATGCCGTCCGTCGGTGATCTAGCGCACAGGATCGATCGGGCGCGGCGGCCGTCGGAACTTGAAACCGGCGAGGGCAGGTCCGATGCAACGCTCCAGGAATGCCCCGGCGCGGGGTCACCCCTGGTCGGCGAAGGATCGGATGCGCTCCAGGGCCATCTCGATTGCCATGACCAGGTGATGGGGATCGCCGCTCGCTTTTACCCGGAGGTAGCCGCCCTGGACTCCCGCGACGAGACCGGTGGCGAGGGCTTCGGGGTCGGCGTCAGCGCGTAGCCGGCCACGTTCCTGCAGCCGTCGCATCGTCGTGGCGAGTAGTCGGCGCCATCCGGAGAAGTAGCTTGTGGCCGCTGTGCGGATGCTCTCGTTCCGATCGGCCAGCAGTGCGATCAACACCCCCAATGCCCCGCCGGGTGGGTCGCCCGATTGTCTGCTCCCTTCGACCAGGCTGTCGCGCCACACGTCGAAGCACGAGACGCTGGTGACCACAGATAATTGCCGGCTCTGAGCACTCAGTAATGCTCGGACCAGGTCATTCGGGTCTGGCGCCGCAGAGTCGTCCATGGTGAAATGCACTGGCGAACAGCTGGTTTCAAACTTCTATGCCGTAGTGTTCCCGACTTCGCGGTTTCGTCCATGTCCTCGTGACGTGGGACCGGCGCGCAGCGCCCGGGCAAGTGATCGCTCTCATAAAAGGACTATATAGTCCCTTATGTGTGGATCGGTGCTGCGACACCACCGTCGACAACTGCTATGTCGCCTGTCGAAAAAGTGACGCCTTGAGCGGAACGGTATTCTTCTTGCGGACCTCACCGTCCATCCGACGGAGCTACTCTGGTAGGAAGCCGGCAAGTCGTGAGCGCATACCGCACAGGTCGCAGTTACGCCGGTCTCGTGGCTAGGGCAGGAGCTGTGGTGACGGTGAAGAGCATGACGCGGCTGGGATCGTGTTCTCGAGACACGTCTGCGAGGTGCCGACCAGCTGCGCCGACGTCGTCAGTTGAGCCGGTAGTCTTTCGCCGATGACCAGCGGTGAGCAGCAGACGCCGCGGCGGACAACTGCCCGCGGAGAGGCGACCCGCGCACGGATGATCGCGTCCGCCGCAGAACTCATGTACGTCCGCGGCGTCAACGCCGTCACTCTCGACGACGTGCGGGCGGCGACGGGCACCAGTAAGTCTCAGCTGTACAAGCATTTTCCGGGCGGTAAGCCGGAATTGGTGCGCGCAGTGGTCGCGCTGCGCGGCGAGCAGGTCCTGGAGCGTGAAGGACAACGCTTGGCGCGATTGAAATCGATGAGTGGCCTGCGGCGATGGCGCGACGCCCTCATTCAGGGCGCCGCTCTGCAAGACGGTGCCTATGGCTGTGCCCTGGGCAACCTGGTCATCGAAGTTGCGGATCAAGACGACCAGGCCAGAACGTCGCTGTCGCAACACTTCGCGAATTGGGAAGGACTGCTGGCGAACGGTTTTCGGCGCATGATCGAGGACGGCGTCCTGCCGTCCGATGCTGACCCCGACGCGTTGGCCACGGGGCTGATGGCGGCACTGCAGGGTGGGTATCTGCTGGCTCAAGCCGAGCATGACGTGGCTCCGATGGCCACCGCGCTCGACATGGCGCTGGCCCACATCGAAAGTCTGACCGAAGCTGCCGCAGACCGGCCGGCCGGACGTGGGGCTGCGCGTGAGGCGTCCGACTCGTCAGCCAAGTCGCACAAATCGACGGCGGCCCGCCGGGTGCGCACATCTGGATCGGGCGGTACTGCCGCGGCCAGGGGCTGAGTCGCCGACACTGAAAACCGAAGCGCTCCATCGCGGCCAGACGCAGGGCCCGCCACCGACTGGCGGCAGGCCCTGCGGCTCATCTGCGGGTCGAGTGCTGTCGGGTCAGAGCGCCACGACCGGCCAATCGTTGTCGACGCGCGCCATGACGTTGAAGTAGTTCGTCATCGTGTTCAGCGCGAGGTTGGCCACCAGTTCGCCGATTTCCGACTCGGTCACGCCAGCCTCGAGGGCTGCGGTGATGTCGGCTTCGTCGATATCACCGGCGTTCTCGGCGATGCTGTTCGACAGTTTGAGCAATGCGTCCACATGCGGGTCCGCGGATTGTCCTTTCCGGGCGCTCTCGAGCTCGGCCGCGTCGACCTTGGTGACGCTGGCGCCGATGTAAGTGTGCGATGACAGGCAGTATTCGCATCCGTTGAGCTGCGCGGTGGCGATTGCCAGACGGGCGCGAACGGCCGCGGACAACGTGCCGGTGCCCACCGCGGAAAACAGCGCGAGGTAGCTCTTGAGCAGCGTGGGGCTGTGTGCCATGGCCTTCGTCATGTTGGGGGTCGCGCCCAGCGATTTCTGCACCTGGGTCAGGAGTTCGGCGGTCTTGCCGGAAGCTGCCTCGGGTTCGATGGCGGTGAAGTGAGTCATCGTGGTTCCTTTCGGACATGGGGGAACGGGTTGGTTGGGGTGGTGCATAACTGTGGTGGTCGACTGTGCTGGCCTCCTGAGCGTCAGTGGCACGGGAAGTGTTCGGCGCCAACGGTTTTGTATGGGTGCCTTCGGCGGGATGGTCGGCGACTCCGCGCGCCTGATCGCAGTCGCTAAACGAATGTCAAGAGATCGCTGACCGCACGTCGTGGCTTCTGCGGCCAGTTCTGGGGTTGCTTCGCCCCGACCGCGACCAACATGACCGGCACCTCGTCCGCGGCCAACGCGAATTCGCGCGTGACTGCCTCCGCGTCGAACCCGATGATCGGCGTCGAACCCAGGCTCAGTGCGTTGGCCGCATAGATCAAGGCGGTTGCGCCGATCGAGCCTGTGCGCACCGCTTCGTCACGCTGACGCTGCGGATGGCCGGCGTACAAGCCACGCGCCGATTCCTCCCACTGCGGCACGGCCTCGGCGGGCATGATGCCTGCTTCCACAACGGGGGCCAGGCGTTCGGGCACCGTCGCGTGATCGGGCAACTGACCGCAGATGATGAAGGTGACGGCCGCAGCGGTGATCTTGGGCTGGTCCCACGCGATGGGCCGCAGCCGGGCCTTGGCCTCCGGCGTTCGTACGGCGATGAAACGCCAGTTCTGCAGGTGGAACGACGTCGGCGCCGTGGTCGCGATCCGTACCAGGTTGGCGATCTGGTCGTCGGTCAAGGTGAATCCCGGATCGTAGTGGCTGGTGGTACTGCGGCTCACGAGGCTCTCGATCACGGCATTGGTCATGGTCAGGTCATTGGTCACGGTGATTCCTTACCGGCGAGGGGATGGGTGGCTTTCGCGGCGCTGTGCGCCTCTTGCCGTGAGCATAACGGACTATATAGTCCATTTATGCCCGATGTCGGGGTCAAGTTTGGAGGCGTTGTGAGTGGGTCGTCGCACACAACGTTGGCCTGAGTCGGTATTCAAGCTGGCAATCTGATCGAGGTTGTACGGGTATTCGCATGATCGGGCGACCCGTGCTGGAGTTCGTGAAAGTTGGGACCCAGGAATATAAAGGACTATATAGTCCGTTTTTGCTTGGTGTTGCACATCCCGCGCAGCACAGGATCACTACGGAAGGTAGCCACGAACATGGCGGTCAAAGCGAACACCCTCTCAGCCGCACTGCTGAACGCGGAACCGGCGGTGAAATCGACCGGCTGGATATTGGCCCGCTATGGGCTTGCGCTGGTCATCGGCTGGATCGGATTCTGCAAGTTCTACCCGTACGAGGCGCACAACATCGAGCCGCTGGTGGCCAACAGCCCCTTCATGGGATGGCTCTACACCGTGATCAGCGTGGAGACGTTCTCGACGATGCTGGGAGTGCTGGAGATCGCCACGGCGCTCCTCATCATTGCCAAGCCTTGGTTCCCTGCACTGTCGGCGTTCGGAAGCGCGGTGGCAGTGCTGCTCTTCGCGAGCACGCTGTCATTCTTGTTCACGACTCCCGGTGTCGGTGAGCCATCTGAGGGCGGATTCCCGCTGCTGTCGATGACCGGCCAGTTTCTCATCAAAGACGTTGTACTGATCGGTGTTTCGGTGCTGACGCTGGCCGACTCCATCGGCGCGGTCGTCCATGGCACCGCTCGATCGCCCGAATGAGCCGGCCCGCACGCAGAACATCATCGAAACGACAGGAGTCAGTCAAAAATGACCGTGAAGATGCTGCTCGCCACCATGCTTGCGGCGGCGGCGCTCGCGCCCGCAGCCAATGCGCAACCGGCGCCATCGGCTTCAGCGCAAGAGCCCGTTGTACGTGCTGTCTTCGATGAACCGACAAACGCCCCGGGCAAATCGATGCAGGCGGTGACCGTCAGCTACCCGCCGGGCGGGGCAAGCGCCGCCCATCATCACGCCCGATCGGCATTCATCATGGCGTACGTGATGTCCGGCGCGATCCGGAATCAGGTCGAAGGGGAGCCGGCGCGGGTCTATCGCGCCGGCGAAACGTGGAGTGAGAACCCCGGTGCCCATCACATCATCAGTGAAAATGCCAGTGCCACAGAGCCTGCCGAACTTCTCGCGGTGTTCCTGGTCGATACCGGCGACGGTCCACTCAGCACTGACGATGCCGCGACGAACTGAGTCGGGCAGCGGCCGGCCAGCCCCGTGGCTCCGGTTCAAGCGCTCGAAAAGACATTACAAAGCAACGTAATTCCGAAAGGACTCTCAATGACCGTGTCAAGCCGCCGCCGTGGCGATTTGGGGCGTGTCGGGGTGCCAGGTCCGGTTGTCACGGATGAGGGCGTAGAGGACGTTGACGCGTCGGCGGGCCAGGCAGATGGTGGCAGGGATGGCGCGTTTGCCTTGGTCTCGTTTGCGCTGGTAGTACGCCTTCGACGTGGGATCGCAGCGGATCGCGGTCAGCGCGGACATGTACATCACCCGGCGCAGCCGTCGGCTGTAGCGCTTGGGCGTGTGCAGCCGGCCGGTGCGTTTTCCGGAATCTTTGGATACCGGCGCCAATCCGGCCCAGGCAGCGAGTTGGTCAGGCGATTGCAGCAATGCGGGATCGCCGACCACGGCAAGGAATTCGGCGCCGAGCCGAAAGCCCATGCCGGGCAGGCTGGTGATCACCTCAGCGAGCGGATGGCGGCGAAATCGTTCCTCGATGTCCGCGTCGGTGTGTTTGATGCGCTCATCGAGGTTCATCACCCCCTGGGCCAACTCGGCGACCAATCCGGCACCCACATCCTCACCTGGCAGGCGGACGGTCTGGGCCTTGGCAGCAGTTACCGCGGCAGCCGCGATCGTGGCGGCGTTGCGCACCCCGGCCGCCGCCAGCACCTTGGTCAGCCGCGAAACACCGGTTCGGCGAATCGCTTTCGGCCGCTGGTAGTGCGCCAGCAGTACCGCCCAACCCCGGTCTTGGGTCAGTTCGGCGACGCGTTCGAGTGCCGGGCATACGGCCAGCAGTTGTTGGCGCAGGCGGTTGATGGTGCGGGTGCGGTCGGCCACCAGATCGGCGCGGTGGGCGGTGAGCATGCGCAGTTCGGTGATCAGGTCATCGCCGGGACGCAGGACCGGCAGGTCCGCACCGCGCATCCGGGATTGATCGGCAATCACCCGGGCGTCTTTGGCATCGGTCTTGGACTCACCACCGCGGTAGGTGGCCGATGCTTGCCACACCTGCCGGCCCGCAAGGTATCGCACCGTCTTGCCTGCATCGGCCAGCACCGTGAGCACCAGGGCGGCGTACACGTTGCTCAAGTCCACTGTCCAGGACACCTCACCGGCAAGTGTGTCGATTTCGGCGACCAGGTCGCCGATCGTGCGCTCGTCGTTGACCACCTTGCGCGAGAACACCATGTTGCCGTTGCTGTCCACGACGCACACCCAGTGATGTTCTTTGCCGACGTCGATCCCAGCCCACATTTGCTTTTCGGTCACCGGACCTCTTTTCGCTTGTCTGCCAACAGAATCCCCAAGGACGACCTCGCCGGCATTTCCTTAAACAAGCGATCACATCGCAGATCTCAATCAGCGGCCCGAGGAAGTCCAGGCAGGCCGGGCGGCCAGTCCTTTCAAGCCGCACCACCAGGGCCGGCACCACCATGGCAGCCATACCCGACCCACCCGGGTCACAGCCCAACGTAACGCTCAGCAATACGAAGTAACTGCAACTACGAACTTAAGGACCATCATGAAAATTGTTGTCATCGGCGGCCGTGGGCTCATCGGCGCCAAGGTATCGACCATCCTCACCGCGCAGGGCCACGATGTGGTTACCGCGTCCCGCCGGTCGGGTATCGACGCACTCACCGGTGAGGGTCTCGCCGACGCGCTGGCAGGCGCGGATGTCGTCATCGATGTTTCCGACTCGCCATTGTTCGAAGACGAGGCGGTGATGCACTTCTTCACCACAACGACCACGAATCTCCTGGCAGCCGAACGTGCAGCCGGCGTAGGACACCACGTGGCACTGTCGGTCGTCGGGGCGCACACGACGCCTGATAGCGGCTACAACACTGCCAAAGGAGCCCAGGAAAACCGGATCCAGGATTCCGGCCAGCCGTACTCGATCGTTCGCGCTACGCCGTTCTACGAATTCGTGGGCGGCCTGGCCGACTCGGCCACCGATGGGGACGTTGTGACCTTGCCGCACGCCGCGTTTCGCCCGATCGCCGCCGACGATGTGGCGGCCGCCGTGGCCGGTGCCGCTGTTGGCAGCCCCACCAACGGGGTGGTGGAGGTTGTCGGTCCGGAAGCGATTGGGATGGACGACTTTGTCCGCACGGGTCTCGCGGCGGCCGGCGATCCTCGCCGGATCGTGACCGACGCCCGCGCGCCGTACTTCGGGGCAGTGATCGATGATCTCTCCCTCGCACCAGGTGACAACGCCACCATCTGCACGACACGCTTCGCCGACTGGCTCGCCGCGAACTCCGTTCGCCACTGCTAGACCCGGGCGGTGGAAAGGAGATCGGCAACCTATGCCTGCTGTGCCACCGGAGCGCGTGAATCCGGCTCGTGTGCGGTGCCCGTCGCGACGGCCGGCGGCTGAAACCGTTGGCCGGGTAGCGCAATGACACCGGCGGCAGCCGCCGCGTAGCACAGTGCCGCGACGACCGTGCACGCCGTGGTGATGCCGCTGAGGAACGAATGTTGCACGGCAACAAGCAGTTCGGGGTGCGCAGTGGCAATGCCGAACGCGGTCGGTACGGAGTTGCCGGCCTCGCTGGCCTTTCCGGTTGCGGCGAACGCGCTGTCGGCGAGGCGGGCACTGAAGATCGAGGAAAAGAGTGAGCCGACGATGGCCACGCCGAGTGTGGCACCCAGCTCGCGCGTGGCGTCGTTGACCGCCGAACCGATACCGGCCCGGGCCGGCGGCAGCACGAGCATGATGGATTCTGTTGCGGGAGTGGAGACCAGGCCGATGCCCAGGCCCATGAGAACCATCTGCGCAACGATGGTGGCCCAGTAGGGGGTATCGGTGTCGATGCTCCCGGCAATCCAGGCCATCGCAGTGCCGAAGGACGCCAGTCCGCTGACCACCACGGCGCGGGTGCCGATGCGTGGGGCGAGCAAGCCGCCGGCGATGGAACCGATCGCGATGGAGCCGGCGACGGGCAGGATGCGGGCGCCGGTCGAGAAGGGGCTGAACCCGCGCAGCACCTGAAAGTACTGCGTGATCAGAAAGATGAAGCCGGACAACGCGAAGAAGGTGACGGCCACCGACGCGCTGGCGGCGCTGAATCTGCGGTCGGCGAACAACCGGACATCGAGCATGGGGTGCTCTGCTGACTGCTCGATCGTCACGAACGCCAGCGTCAGCGCTGCCGCGGCGACAAAGCCGAACAGTGTCGCGGGGCTGTGCCAGCCTCGGGCAGGGGCTTCGATGATGGTGTAGACGAGCACTCCGAGCAATGCGGTCGAGGTGATCAAGCCCCGGATGTCGAGCGGTGGCACGCCCGGGTCGCGTGATTCCGGGACGAGGAAAACCCGAGAACGACTGCCAGCAGGGCCAACGGGATGAGTGCCCAGAACACGCTGCTCCACGAGAAGTGTTCGAGCAGAAGGCCTCCCGTGACCGGGCCGGCGGCGACACCGACGCCGACCACCGCGCCCCAGCCGCCCAGTGCCGCGGCGCGTTGGCGTCGGTCAGAGAAGGTGTTGGTGATGATCGACAGGGTGGTGGGGAAGATCAGCGCGGCGAAAACTCCCATGCCGAACCGCGCCGCGACGAGGGACCCGGTGCTGGTGGCCAGTGCGCCCATCCCACTGGTGACAGCGAATCCGAGAAGGCCGATCAGCAGCGCCGGCCGGCGACCGTAGCGGTCCGACAAGCTGCCTGCTGCCAAGACGAGGGCCGCGAAGGTCAGGGTGTAGCCGTCGACGACCCATTGCAGGCCGCGGGTATCGGCGTGCAGTTGGGTCGCGATGCTGGGCAAGGCGACGTTGACGATCGTCACATCGAGATTGATGGCCAGGACTGCTACGTAGACGGCAGTCAGAATGCCCGTCTTGCGGCGCGGGTCGTTTTGTCGGTCTGGGATTGTCATGGCAACCTCCGCTCGGTAGTTGATATAATCAGGTGTACTTTAAAAAATCAAGTGAGTGATGATGAGTAAAGATTACGGCCAGTACTGCGGACTCGCCAGGGCATTGGACGTGGTGGGTGACAGGTGGAACCTGCTGATCGTCCGTCAGCTCCTGATCGGGCCGGCGCGCTTCGGTGAGCTACGTGAGGGGCTGCCGGGGATCGCGACGAACCTGCTGACCGACCGGCTCCGCGATCTCGAATCCGCTGGTGTGGTGGCACGGCGCCTGTCCGATGAGGCCAACGCGATCACGTACGCCCTCACTGACTGGGGCGCCCAATTACGGGAGCCGATCTACGCCATGATCCGCTGGTCGACGCCGTTGATGATCCGCGGTCCGGAGGGCGATTCCTTCCGCGCCGACGGGCTGCTGCTGGCGCTGCCGGCCTTGTTGTCCGCGCGTGTGCCCGGTGATCGGCCGACCACGGTGGGAATCGTCGTGGACGGTGTGACCGTCCAACTGAGCGCGACCGAGGCCGGCATCGACGTGGGCTGGCCCGACGGTCGCAAGCTCGACGCCGTGCTGACGGCCGAGGCGCAGATCGTTCTCGGGCTCGCGGCGGGCCTGCTCGCCCTCGACGACGTCGCCCCTCTCGTCGACATCACTGGCGACCTCGCGGCGTTGCGCGTCTTCTTCGACGCGCCCACGTCTGCTGTCGACGTCGCGAAGTGATCGCGGGACGTCAGCGCCGCTGGACCAACAGCGTCTGCGCTGACGTCCCGAAGAAGCCCTGTTCGTCGAACAGCTCGGCCGTCGTCGAGCCGAGGCCGTCGGGGCCGATCGAGCCGCGGGCCCGCAGACAGAACTCCGGGCCGACAGGGGCGCGGTGCAGGTGCACCGTGGTGTCGGTGTTCATGAACATAAACTCGTTCGGATCCAGCGCCGCGCCAACGCCATTCGCGGAATCGACGACCATCGCCAGCTGCTGCAGGTCAGTCGTCTTCTCGTCATCGACCAGCGAGATCAGCGGCCGCATCCACACCACCGACGCGTTGGCGTCGTCGGGCTGCGGCACCCAGGTGACGGTCTCCAGATAGCCGGGCCGGCCCTGCCAGTGATGCCGGAAACCGGTGTCGGGCACCCGGGGCATCGGCGGGTACCGATCGAGGACCGCGTCGCGCGTGTCGGTCACCGCAAGAAGCCACGCCGACATCCGGGCCACCGCGCGTTCGGAGCCGTCACGCTGCGCGGCCGTCATCTCCGCGGTCATCATGCAGATGCGCGAGCCCGGCCGCGACACCCAGGCCCGAACCGCAACGGGCGCAACGGGAATGGCGCCGAGGATGTCGAGGGTCAGCCGGCCCACCTGCATGCCGCTGCCGGCAGCCAGTTCTTCGATGGACTTGGTCAGCAGTGCCAGCGGCGGTGACCCGTGCTGGATGCTCTCGTCCCAGTTGCTGCCGGTGCCTTCGGTCGATTCGAAGCGCTGCAGATCGCCGTCGGCGTCCAGCCGACGGTAGTAACAGTCGATCATGCGGCCCCGAAGTTCTCGGGCCAGCCGGGGTACGGCGGGGGAGTGCCGCCGAAGGCGGGGCACAGATCCTGGTGCGTGCACCACGAACACAGCTTGGACGGGTTGGGCCGGAAATCACCGGTCTCGCCCGACTTCTGGATGGCGTGCCAGATGGCCATCAGGGTCTTCTCGAACCTTTCCAACTCGGCCAGATCAGGGCTGTAGTCCAGCACCTGACTGTCGGCGAGGTACAGCAGCCGCAGCCGCGCCGGCACCACGCCCCGCAGCCGGAGCAGCGCCACCGCGTAGAACTTCATCTGGAACATGGCCTTGAACTCGGCCAGTGCCCGCGCTTCCGGAGGGGCCTTCCCGGTCTTGTAGTCGACCACGCGGAGCTCGCCGGTCGGCGCGACGTCGATCCGGTCGACGAAACCGCGCAGCAGGGTGCCGTCGGACAACTCGACCTCGACGCGTTGTTCGCAGCTCTGCGGGTCGAAGCGCGTCGGATCCTCGAGCCGGTAGTAACCCGACAGCAGGGCCCGCGCTTCCTTCAGCAGCGTCTCCCGCAGCTCGGGCGCGATCTCCTCGGCCAACTCGGGCTTCTCTGCCACCACGGCGTCCCACGCCGGTGTCACCAGGGACAACGCGGTCTCCGGCACGCGGTCGGTGGCAGGCAGCGCGTACAGCTGCTCCAACGCGGCGTGCACCACCGAGCCGCGCAACTGCGCGGTCGACGGCGGCTCCGGCAGCCGGTCGATGGCCCGGAACCGGTACAGCAGCGGGCACTGTTTGAAGTCACCGGCCCGCGACGGCGACAGCGCCGGCCGTCGGACAGGGGCGGTGGGCGAAGTCACGCGCGATCCGCCTTCGGCTTCTCGCTGTTGGTCATGCCAGCAGCTTAAGTGGGGGCCACGACAAAGTTGACGAGCCCCGGCCGTCTGCCCGGGTGGGTCGGCTGGCAGGCTGGCCCTGTGAGAATCACCGGACCCTTCACCGTCGGCGACCGCGTCCAACTGACCGACGCCAAAGGCCGGCACTACACGATGGTGCTGGCGACGGGCGGAGAATTCCACACCCATCGCGGCATCATCGCCCACGATTCGGTGATCGACCAGCCCGAGGGCAGCGTCGTGAAATCCACCAACGGCGACCCGTTCCTGGTGCTGCGTCCGCTGCTGATCGACTACGTCCTCTCGATGCCGCGCGGTGCGCAGGTGATCTACCCCAAGGACGCCGCGCAGATCGTGCACGAGGGCGACATCTTCCCGGGCGCAAGGGTTTTGGAGGCCGGCGCCGGCTCGGGTGCGCTGACGTGTTCGCTGCTACGGGCCGTCGGCCCGGGCGGTTCTGTGACGTCTTACGAAGTTCGCGACGACCATGCGGTGCACGCGGTGCGCAACGTCGAGACCTTCTTCGGTGAGCGGCCGGAGAACTGGAACCTGGTGATCGCCGATCTGAACGACTACGACGGCGGCGAGGTCGATCGGGTGGTGCTCGACATGCTCGCGCCGTGGGACGTGCTGGAGACGGTGTCGAAGGCGCTCGTCCCGGGCGGCGTCCTGATCGTCTACGTCGCGACCGTCACGCAGCTGTCGAAGACGGTCGAGGCGCTGCGCGAGCAGCAGTGCTGGACCGAACCGCGGTCGTGGGAATCACTGCAGCGCGGCTGGGACGTCGTCGGACTCGCGGTGCGCCCGCAGCATTCGATGCGGGGCCACACCGCGTTCCTGATCAGCGCGCGCCGCCTCGCGCCGGGGGCGGTGACGCCGCAGCCGCTGCGGCGCAAGCGCAACATCTAGTCGTCGCTGCTGACGAGGCCGCGCCGCACGGACAGCAGTTCGATTTCCGGGCGGCCCGCGACCTGACGTTCGGCGGCATCGAGCACCTCGACGACGTGATGGCGGTCAGCCGCCACGACCGACACCCCGATGGCCGCCCGGCGGTGCAGATCCTGATTTCCGCTCTCGGCTGCGGACACGTAGAACTTGCGCTGCCGTTCGGCGATGATCGGCCGGATCACCGAGCGCTTCTCTTTCAGCGAGTGCACATCGCCCAGCAACAGGTCGAATTCCAGCCACCCGACCCACATTCGACAGCTCAGCGACCAGGCGTCGGCTCCGCGCCCGACGCGCCCGGCCCGCCGGGTTGACCCAGCTTGAGCAGCAGGTTGGCGGTTTGCCGGTTCAGCTGCCAGGCGTCCCGGATGGGGCTGAATTCCATGGGGAACGTGAACTTGTTGTCCGGCGCTGCGACCGAACTGATGGTGATCGTGGCGATGATGTCGCCCGGCTGCCCGGCCGACCACAGCAGGTCGGTCGCCGTCACGTTCATCGGATTGAAGCCGTTGTCGCGCAGTGCCCTGGTGAAGTTGTCCAGCCCGGCCTGATCCTCGGCGGTGCCGTATTGGATCAGCCCGATCTTTTGTGCCGACGGCACCGCAGGGTCCGCGATCCTGTACAGCACCGCGGTGATCGCATCGGGCGATGGCAGCGGCGCCGCCTCGGGCGCCTTGGCGTCGGTCGTCAGCAGTGAACGGGGCATCGGGTCGGCCGGCGGCTCGACGTGTTCACTGCACCCGGCCAACCCGATCGCCGCCGCGACGACGGCGATCAAGGTCCCTCGGGTCGTATTCACCGGGCTGGTCCTGGCGCCTACTTCACCGACGACAGCAGGGCCATGGCCGAGCCCTTGGACAGTTGCCAGCCGGTGGGGCTGGGGCCGGCCACGAAGGTCAGCGGCTGGGCCGCGGTGGCACCGGTGGCAGCGGTGGCGGTGACGTTGGCCGTCGCGGTGCCGTCTCCGAGGTCATCGATGTCGGCAACGGCGAAGCTCATGGGGAACACGCCCTGCTTGACCGCGTTGCTGTAGGCCCGGTCGGCGGTGATGGCCTCGAGCCGCCCCACGCCGCCCTGGATGTAGCTGCCCTTGGACCCGGCGAAGCTTCCGGCGGCCGTCAGCCCGTTGAGTGTCGAGACCAGCGACGACTGCAGGCCCGGCGCGGGCGCCTGCGGCAGCGGCACCTGGCGGACGACCGGCGCGACCGCGGTCGACGTGCCGGTGGTCGGGATGGCCGTCTGCGAAGCCACGGTCGTCCCGACTGCTGCGGCGCCGACGAGGGCGGTGGCTGCGATGCCGGTGACGAGGGATTTGACGATCACTGCGGTCCTTTCGATGAGCCCGACTCGGGTATGAGATTAACAGCGCGGTCAGAGGGACACCCGTGTGTCGCAATTCCTTCGACGCCCACGATCGGCAGATCGCCGGTAGCGTTGAGGTATCCGCCGCACCAACTTCCGGTGTGGGAAAGGAGCAGCAAGATGTCTGAAATGGATCGCCCGGACGCCTTCGGCAGCCCGGGCACATCTCGTCAGAACCCCATGTCCAGCACCGATGCCGCCGAGTTGGCGCGGCTTCGCAGCGAGACGGCGGCGCTGCGAGAGCAGCTCACGAACGCGGCCGCGACGCATCGCGGACCGCGTGACGTGCAGCAACTCGAAGCCCGCATCGATTCGCTGACGACCCGCAACGGCAAGTTGATGGACACGCTCAAAGAGGCGCGGCAGCAGTTGCTGGCGCTCCGTGAGGAAGTCGATCGGCTGGGGCAGCCGCCCAGCGGGTACGGCGTCCTGCTGCTCACCCACGACGACGACACCGTCGACGTCTTCACCTCCGGCCGCAAGATGCGGCTGTCGGTGTCGCCGAACATCGAGGTGTCCGAACTCAAGCAGGGCCAGACCGTCCGCCTCAACGAGGCGCTGACAGTGGTCGAGGCCGGCTCGTTCGAGTCGGTCGGCGAGATCAGCACCCTGCGCGAAATCCTGAACGACGGGAAGCGTGCCCTCGTCGTCGGCCATGCCGACGAGGAGCGCATCGTCTGGCTCGCCGAGCCGCTGATCGCGCTCGAATTCCTCGACCCCGAGGTCGCCGAGGTGCTCGAGGGCGTCGACGACCTGGCCGACGAGCGGGCGCGCAAGCTCCGCCCGGGCGACTCGCTGCTGGTCGACAGCAAGGCCGGGTACGCCTTCGAGCGCATCCCCAAGGCCGAGGTCGAGGACCTGGTCCTCGAAGAGGTGCCCGACGTCGCCTACAGCGACATCGGTGGCCTGACGCGGCAGATCGAGTTGATCCGCGACGCCGTCGAGCTGCCGTTCCTGCACAAGGACCTGTACCGGGAGTACGCGCTGCGGCCGCCGAAGGGCGTGCTGCTGTACGGCCCTCCTGGTTGCGGCAAGACGCTCATCGCGAAGGCCGTCGCCAACTCGCTGGCGAAGAAGATGGCCGAGCTGCGCGGCGACGACGCCCGGGAAGCGAAGAGTTACTTCCTGAACATCAAGGGTCCCGAGCTGCTCAACAAGTTCGTCGGCGAGACCGAGCGGCACATCCGCCTGATCTTCCAGCGGGCTCGCGAGAAGGCCTCCGAGGGCACCCCGGTGATCGTGTTCTTCGACGAGATGGACTCGATCTTCCGTACCCGTGGCACCGGCGTCAGCTCCGACGTCGAAACCACCGTGGTGCCACAGCTTCTCAGTGAGATCGACGGTGTCGAAGGCCTGGAGAACGTCATCGTCATCGGCGCCTCCAACCGCGAGGACATGATCGACCCGGCCATCCTGCGGCCCGGCCGCCTGGACGTGAAGATCAAGATCGAGCGGCCGGACGCCGAAGCGGCGCAGGACATCTTCTCGAAGTACCTCACCGAGGAACTGCCGGTGCACGCCGACGACCTCGCCGAGTTCAACGGCGATCGCGCGCTGACCATCAAGGCCATGATCGAGAAGATCGTGGACCGGATGTACGCCGAGATCGACGACAACCGCTTCCTCGAGGTCACCTACGCCAACGGCGACAAGGAGGTCATGTACTTCAAGGACTTCAACTCCGGTGCCATGATCCAGAACGTCGTGGACCGGGCCAAGAAGTACGCCATCAAGTCGGTGCTGGAAACCGGGCAGCGCGGTCTGCGGGTGCAGCATCTGCTGGACTCCATCGTCGACGAGTTCGCCGAGAACGAGGACCTGCCCAACACCACCAATCCCGATGACTGGGCACGGATTTCGGGCAAGAAGGGCGAGCGGATCGTCTACATCCGCACGCTGGTCACCGGCAAGAGTTCGTCGGCCAGCCGGGCCATCGATACCGAGAGCAACCTGGGGCAGTACCTGTAACAGGACAGCAGGTGTGGGGGCCGTGCGCGCAATACTCCGGAATTGCGCACACGGCCTCACGCATGTCTGAGGTCGGCGAGGTAGCGGTCCCGTGCGTCGAGCCGGCGGCGCAGGCTGTCGACCTGTGGGTCGACGAACTCCGCGCGGTACTCGGCATCGGTCGTGGTGCGCGCGGTGATGTACATGAAGGTCAGGGCGCCCAGGAAGAGCGTCGTCTGGATCAGCGACTCCGGAATGGGCAGCGTCATGCCGAAGATGGTGCCGTCGGGCGAGCCGTTGCCCCGCGTCCATTCCGCCAGCAGCTTCGGGCTGATCAGGATCAGGCCGAGCACCAGGAAGATGAAGGCCGTCACCAGCGCGACGATCAGCAGCTGCAGCACCTGCGACATGGCCAGGACGAACACCACGTTGACACGTTCGATGCGCGACAACGGGATTCGGTGCTCGGGCGCGGGTAGGTGAACGAACGGCGTGTCGGCCAGTACCGCGTTCTGGGTCTCGGGCGCGTCGGGCGCCGCCGCCGTCAGGATCGGCCGGACCCGGTCGATGGTGGTCGCGATGACGAACGCCACGGCGATCAGCGCCAGGAAGCCCAGCGCGGACCACAGCCGGGCCCGGCTGACGATGGCCGCCATCAGCCAGACGTAGGTGTTGAAGAACACCAGCACCGTCAGCAGCATGATCGGCAGGGCCCGCACGAAGAGGCTGCCCACGAGCGTCAGGTTGTGCGCCGTGGTGTCCAGGGCCCAGCCGAGGATCGAGCCGATTCCGGTCGCGGTACAGACCAGGATGACGGCGACGATCACGCCGACGTAGATCAGGTTGCCGCCGACTTTCGGACCGGGACCGCCGAGCACCGTGCCGACGGCACACACGGCCACCGATACCGCGGCCACGCCGGCACGATTGCGCCACGACGCGATGCGCGACACCAGCCAGCCCGCCAATGCGGCCACCGGCGCCACCAGCAGGAGTAACGCCAGGACGAACCACTCGGTCCGGGTGGGCTGCGCCTCGATGTTGATGGTGTGTTTGCCGGTGACGGCGGTGACGAGGATCGAGTTGGCCATGAACACCGCGAACGCGGCCAGCGCCGGGGCCGAGCGTTGCCACAGCCGTCGCACCAGCGCCCCTGGACGCAGCACCGCGGGCAGCCCGCGCCGCAGAAACCAGGTCTCGGCGGCGACCCGGTCTGCCGGTGATGTGGTCATGCGGCTAATCGTCGCGTATCGACAGCCGTCTAGTCTTGGCGGCATGCAACGGATCATCGGAACTGAGGTCGAATACGGCATTTCGTCGCCGTCTGATCCGACCGCGAACCCGATCCTCACGTCCACCCAGGCGGTGCTGGCGTACGCGGCCGCGAGCGGCATCCAGCGGGCCAAGCGCACGCGGTGGGACTACGAGGTCGAGTCCCCGCTGCGCGACGCGCGTGGCTTCGACCTGAGCCGCTCCACGGGCCCGGCCCCGATCGTCGACGCCGACGAGATCGGCGCGGCCAACATGATCCTCACCAACGGCGCCCGCCTGTACGTCGACCACGCCCACCCGGAGTACTCCGCTCCCGAGGTCACCGACCCGATGGACGCGGTCATCTGGGACAAGGCCGGCGAACGCGTCATGGAGGCCGCGGCCCGCTATGTCGCCAGCGTCCCGGGCGCGGCCAGGCTGCAGCTGTACAAGAACAACGTCGACGGCAAGGGCGCGTCGTACGGCACGCACGAGAACTATCTGATGAGCCGGCAGACGCCGTTCAACTCGGTGATCGCCGGCCTGACGCCATTCTTCGTGTCCCGCCAGGTCGTGACGGGTTCCGGCCGGGTCGGCATCGGGCAGTCGGGGGACGAGCCGGGGTTCCAGCTGACGCAGCGCGCCGACTACATCGAGGTCGAGGTCGGGCTCGAGACGACGCTCAAGCGCGGCATCATCAACACCCGCGACGAGCCACACGCCGACGCCGACAAGTACCGCCGGCTGCACGTCATCATCGGTGACGCCAACCTGGCCGAGACGTCGACGTACCTCAAGGTGGGCACCACGTCGCTGGTGCTCGATCTGATCGAGTTCGGGCCGGCCGAGGGCATCGAGCTGTCCGACCTGGCGCTGGCGCGCCCGGTGCACGCGGTGCACGTCATCAGCCGGGACCCGTCGCTGCGCGCGACCGTGGCCCTGGCCGACGGCCGCGAGCTGACCGGCCTTGCGCTGCAACGCATCTACCTGGACCGGGTGGCCAAGCTGCAGGAACGCCGCGATCCGGACCCGCGCGCGGACCACGTCCTGGAGACCTGGGCCCACGTCCTGGACCTGCTGGAACGCGATCCGATGGAATGCGCCGACCTCCTGGACTGGCCGGCCAAGCTGCGCCTGCTGGAGGGCTTCCGGCAGCGGGAGAACCTGAGCTGGAACGCACCGCGCCTGCACCTGGTCGACCTGCAGTACTCCGATGTCCGGCTGGACAAGGGCCTGTACAACCGCCTGGTGGCGCGTGGCTCGATGAAGCGGCTGGTCACCGAGCAGCAGGTGCTCGACGCGGTCGAGAACCCGCCCACCGACACCCGCGCCTATTTCCGTGGCGAGTGCCTGCGCCGGTTCGGTGCGGACATCGCGGCGGCCAGCTGGGACTCGGTGATCTTCGACCTCGGCGGCGAGTCGCTGGTGCGGATTCCGACGCTGGAACCGCTGCGTGGAAGCAAGGCCCATGTCGGTGCGTTGCTCGATTCGGTGGACAGCGCGGTCGAGTTGGTGGAACAGCTCACCACGTAAACGCTTGTGTTCCCGGGGAACCCGGGCCCGGACCGGTAGTGTGAAGTTAGATATCGAGCAATCAGGAGGCGGCGATGGCTCAGGAACAGACCAAGCGCGGTGGCGGCGGCGGCGAGGACGACGACGTCTCCGGCCCGTCTGCCGCAGGTCAGGAACGTCGCGAGAAGCTCGCCGAGGACACTGACGATCTGCTCGATGAGATCGATGACGTGCTGGAAGAGAACGCTGAGGACTTCGTGCGCGCGTACGTCCAAAAGGGCGGCCAGTGACGCCAGCGTTCGGGCCCTTCTCTGATCGACTGGATGTCACCTCACCCCACCTGAACTTGTCCTCGTTTTCGGACTTTCTGAGCCGGCAGGCACCTCACCTGCTGCCGGTGGTGGGGGATGCTGTGGCCTCTGGTGCGGACCTGCCCCACGGCACGACGATCGTCGCGATCAAGTACCCCGGTGGTGTGCTGATCGCGGGCGACCGGCGCGCCACGCAGGGCAACATGATCGCCAGCCGTGACGTGCAGAAGGTGCACATCGCCGACGACTACACCGCGACCGGTATCGCCGGCACCGCGGCCATCGCGGTGGAGTTCGCGCGGCTGTACGCCGTCGAACTCGAGCATTACGAGAAGCTCGAAGGCGTGCCGCTGACGTTCCGTGGCAAGGTCAACCGGCTGGCCATCATGGTCCGCGGCAATCTCGGCGCGGCCCTGCAGGGCTTCGTGGCGCTGCCGCTGCTGGTGGGTTACGACCTCGACGACTCCGACCCGGGCAATGCGGGCCGCATCGTCTCGTTCGACGCCGCCGGCGGCTGGAACATCGAGGAAGAGGGCTACCAGTCGGTGGGCTCGGGCTCGCTGTTCGCCAAGTCGTCGATCAAGAAGCTGTATTCGCATGTGACCGACGCCGATTCGGCGCTCAAGGTCGCCATCGAGTCGCTGTACGACGCTGCCGACGACGATTCGGCCACCGGCGGACCGGATCTGACACGTGGCATCTATCCGACCGCGGTACTGATCGGTGCCGAGGGCGCCGAAGAGGTCACCGAGGAGCGTATCGCCGCGCTGGCCCGGGAAGTCATCGCCAACCGGACCCGCGCGAGAGGTAATGCCTGATGAGCTTTCCGTATTTCATCTCGCCCGAACAGGCGATGCGGGAACGTTCCGAGCTTGCGCGCAAAGGCATTTCGCGGGGTCGCAGCGTGGTTGTCCTGGCTTACGACGGGGGCGTGCTGTTCGTGGCGGAGAACCCGTCGCGCTCGCTCCAGAAGGTCAGCGAGCTGTATGACCGCGTCGGTTTCGCGGCGGTCGGCCGGTTCAACGAGTTCGACAACCTGCGTCGCGGCGGCATCCAGTTCGCCGACACCCGTGGCTACGCCTACGACCGGCGCGACGTCACCGGCCGCCAGTTGGCCAACGTCTACGCCCAGACCCTCGGCACCATCTTCACCGAGCAGGCCAAGCCCTACGAGGTCGAGCTGTGTGTCGCCGAGGTCGCGCATCACGGCGAGACGAAAGCTCCTGAGCTGTACCGGATCACCTACGACGGGTCGATCGCCGACGAGCCGCATTTCGTCGTCATGGGTGGTACGACCGAGCCGATCATCGCTGCGCTGGGCGACTCCTACCAGGAGAACGCGAGCCTGGCCGACGCGGTGAAGATCGCCGTCGACGCGCTGCACGCCGGGGCCGGCGATCGCGTGCTGGGGGCAGCGACGCTCGAGGTCGCGATCCTCGACGCCAAGAAGCCGCGCCGCGCGTTCCGCCGGATCACCGGTGCGGCGCTGGATGCGGTTCTGCCGAAGACCGAGGCGGAAGCTGAGGACGGGGACAAGGCCACCGACGGCGAGAGCAAGCCCGAGGGCGACGCGGCCGAGTAATCACTCGGCCGACGGGACCGCCGCCAGTCCGCGGAGTAGCACTCTGACGCCGAATTCGAAGGCGTCATCGGCGCGTTCGGGTTTGGTGGTGCCGGTGGCCAGTGCGGCCGCGAATTCCGGTGCGACATCGGCGCCCGCCTGCCACGGTTCGTCGGGCGCGGCGACATCGAGCGCCGAGCCCAGCACGAACGAGTCGATCAGGGTGATGGCCCGCAACGTGTCCGCGGGATCGAACCCGGCCCGGTCGAACGCCACAGCCAGCACGTTGTACATGGTGAGGGCGTGGTCGCTGTTCACCGCGTGCGACGTCAGCAGGGGGATGAGCCGCGGGTAGCGGGCGTAGCTCTGGCGGTAGGACCGCATGATGTCGGCGACGACGTCGGTCCACGGGCGCTGCGGGTCGTCGGCGGGCAGTGCGACCCCGGACATCGCCCGTTCACGCAGCAGCTCGACGATCTGTTCACGTCCTGCGACGTGGTTGTACAGCGATGACGGGCTGACCTTGAGGGCCCGGGCCAGTTCCGGCACGGTGAAGCCGCCGGTCTTGTTGACCAAATCCATTGCTGCGCCGGCGATGCGATCCGTGGAAAGCAGCGGTTTGGAGGGGCGGCCCATGGCATATGTCTACTACCTCTTTACAAGCGGGGGTAAGTGGGGCCAGAATAAAACGAATCTAATTCGTTTTAGGAGTCGAGCTGATGATCACCCTGACCGCCACCGCACCCGAGTCGCTGTCCCGCAGCACCGAGTCGACGCGCCCGCCGGTGCGGGTCGGTCTGGTGCAGCACCGCTGGCGTCCCGACGCCGACGAACTCGCCAAGGTGCTGCGCGACGGCATCGACCGCGCCGCGGGAGAGGGTGCCGCGCTGGTGTGTCTGCCGGAGATCACCCTGCTGCGGTACCCCGCCGACACCCCGGCCGGTCCGAACCCGGGTGACACCGCAGAAGACCTGCTCGACGGCCCGACGTTCGCACTCGCCGCCGAGGCCGCCCGTGCCAACGGGATCTTCGTGCACGCGTCGCTCTACGAAAAGTCGCCGGCGGCAGACGGTTTGGGCTTCAACACGGCGATCCTGGTGTCCCCGTCGGGCGAGCTGGCCGGCCGCACCCGCAAGATGCACATCCCCATCTCGGCGGGCTACTACGAGGACACCTATTTCCGGGCGGGCCCTGCCGAGGGCAACCCGTACCCGGTCTACGAGCCGGAGGGGCTCGGCGCCAAGCTGGGCATGCCGACGTGCTGGGACGAATGGTTCCCCGAGGTGGCCCGCAACTACTCGCTCGGCGGTGCCGAGATCGTCGTCTACCCGACGGCCATCGGCTCCGAGCCGGTCTTTCCCGCCTTCGACACCCAGCCGCTGTGGCAGCAGGTCATCGTCGCCAACGGCATCAACAGTGGCCTGTTCATGGTGGTACCCAACCGGATTGGCGACGAGGGCACCGTGACCTTCTACGGCTCGTCGTTCATCTCCGACCCGTACGGCCGGGTGCTGGTGCAGGCCCCGCGCGACGAAGAGGCGGTGTTGGTTGCCGACCTGGACCTCGACCAGCGCCGCGACTGGCTCGAGCTGTTCCCGTTCCTGCTGACCCGGCGTCCGGAGAGCTACGGTGCGCTGACCGCACCCGTCGACGCCCAGCGCCCGTACGGCGCCGGCCACGAAGCCACCGCGGTGGTGAAATGACCGACTATGTGATGCCTGCGGAGAGCGCGCCGCAGGACCGGGTGTGGATGGCGTTCCCCTCGGCCGGTTATTCGTTGGGGGACGACGAGACCGAGCACCACGAGGCCCGCTCGACGTGGGCCGCCGTCGCCCATGCGGTACTGGAATTCGAGCCGGTGACCGTCGTGGTGGACCCGGCAGAGATGGCCGCCGCGCGGCGGTATCTGTCGGCCGACGTCGACATCGTCGAGGCACCGCTGAACGACGCCTGGATGCGCGATATCGGACCCACCTTCGTGCATGCCGGCGACGGTTCGGTGGCCGCGGTGGACTGGGTGTTCAACGGCTGGGGTGGCCAGGACTGGGCGCGCTGGGATCATGACGCGAAAATCGGTGCCGCCGTGGCCGGTTGGGCCGGCGTTCCGGTGGTCAGCTCGAACCTGGTCAATGAAGGCGGCGGCATCCAGGTCGACGGGCAGGGCACGGTGCTGGTCACCGAGACCGTCCAACTCGACCCCGGCCGCAATCCCGGCGCCACCAAGGCCGACATCGAGGCCGAACTGGCCCGCACCATCGGCGCCACCCATGCCGTCTGGTTGCCGCGGGGCCTGACCCGCGACTCGGAGCGCTTCGGCACCCGTGGACACGTCGACATCGTCGCGGCCATCACGTCGCCGGGGCGCCTGTTGCTGCACGCGCAGCGCTCCGATGCACATCCGGACCACCTGGTGTGCAAGGAGATTCGCGAAGCGCTCGCCGACACCTGCGACGCCGCGGGCCGGCCGTGGGACATCGTCGAACTCCCGGCGCCGGATCTGCTGACCGACGCCGAGGGCTACGTCGACTACAGCTACATCAACCACCTGGTGGTCAACTGCGGCGTCATCGCATGTGCGTTCGGTGATCCGCGCGACGCCGACGCGGCCGCGATCCTGGCCGAGCAGTACCCCGGCCGGCGCGTGGTCAGCGTCGACGCCCGGCCGCTGTTCGAGCGCGGCGGTGGCATCCACTGCATCACGCAGCACCAGCCGTCGGCGCAGTGATCTGATCTCAGCCATTTGGCTGATGCCCCAGCTGCCCGGGTGGTGCTTTATTGAAGTCATCGCCCCATGGACGCCGCTGATGTTCGGGAGGTCGCGACGGCTCCTCGGCCGCGACCCGCAGTGCCCGACAACTGACTTCAAAGGCGGCTTCTCATGAAATATCTGGTGCAATGGCATGCCATCGATCCGGCTCGGATGCGGGCGACGGCCGAACACTTCCTGCAGACGGGTGCGAAACCGCCCGACGGAGCGACCCAACTCGGCAGGTGGTTCGGCCTCAACGGCAGCGGCTGCTCGGTGATCGAGGCTGCTGACGCCAAGCCGGTGTTCGAGCTCATCTCCGAATGGCAGGAGTATCTCCAGATCGAAGCCACCCCGGTACTCGAAGACGACGAGTTCGGCGCGATCGTCGCCAAGCTGTACAGCTAGCGGCGGTGTCACGGCGACCGACGGTCCCGGGTTTGGTCAGTGCCCTGCTGGGTAGCATCCGGGATATGGCCATCAAACTCGAGAACGTCGGCATCGCCGTGCGCGATCTCGACGCGACCATCGCGTTCTTCACCGACCTCGGGCTCACGGTGGTGGGCCGTGCCACGGTCAGCGGCGAATGGACCGAGACCGCCGTGGGTCTCGACGGCAACCACGCCAATATCGCGATGCTCGAGACGCCCGACGGTCACGGCCGCATCGAGCTGTTCGAGTACATCCATCCCGAGGCGAACGAGTCGGAACCCACCCGCCCCAACGACATTGGGATGCACCGCGTCGCATTCTCGGTAGACGACATCGACGCGGCCCTCGAGATCGCCGCCCGCCACGGGTGTCATCCACTCCGTGGCGTGGCGACCTACGAGGACATCTACAAGCTGACGTACGTTCGTGGCCCCAGCGGCATCATCGTGATGTTCGCCGAAGAGCTCAAGAAGAGCTGACGGCCATCAATCGGCTGACCGCCGCGCTCACCCGGTCGCGGTTGCCCGCGCCGTTGCGCACCACCCACGACGTCAGGTGTTCGAGCAGCTCCCGGATCTCCAGCAGCTCCTGAATGCGCCCGCTCTCATCGGTCTTACCGGTCAGCACCTCGGACCACAGGGTGTCGAGATCGAGGATGTCGCGCACCGTCGCATACGCCATCGCGACATCGGCCGTACTCACCGACAGCCGTTCCTGCATGCGGTAGATGGTGCCGGGACCGACCCGGTTGATCAGCTCGCCGGCGACCGACGTGGCGATGATCTCGCGGCGCAGCGGGTGCTTCGCGATCTCGGCCCGGGCGTGCTCGGCGATGCCGGCCGGGAAGTACTGCGTCAGGCGGTCGACGAACATCTCGTGATCCGGCACGTCGGAGGCCAACAGCTCCTGCGACACCAGATTCTTGGATTGTGCCAGCAGCACGGCGATTTCGGGACGGGTGAGCCCGAGTCCGACGAGACGGCGGCGGTCCAGTTCCTGCTTCGACGGCAGTCCTTCGACATCGGGGTCGACACCGGCCACGTCCTGCAGGTTGCCGATCAGCCGGACGTGCCGCTCCAACAGCGTGCCGGCCTCCGCGGCCGCCATGCTGATTGCGAGAATCTGGTCGGCGTTGTCGGCCAGCACCCGCGCGGCGACGTCGTCGGTGGCGTCGGCGAGCAGTGTATTGCGTTGTGCGGTGGCCATATTGCCGGAGTCCAGCGCGATCTTGAGGTTGACCTCGAGGTCGGAGGTGGCGACCCCGGCGGCGTTGTCGATGAAGTCGGCGTTGACTCGGCCGCCCTTCAGCGCGAACGCGATGCGGGCCTGCTGCGTCAGGCCGAGGTTGCCGCCCTCGCCGATCACCTTGCAGCGCAACTGCGATGCGGTGACGCGGACCCGGTCGTTCGCCTTGTCCTGGGCGTCGGCATCGGTCTCGTCGTCGGCGCGGACGTAGGTGCCGACGCCGCCGTTCCACAGCAGATCGACCGGTGCCCGCAGCACCGCGCTGATCAGCTCGTCGGGGGTGCATTCGGAGGCGTGGAAGCCGAGGCTTGTCCTGGCCTGCTCCGACAGCCGTATCGACTTTGCGGTGCGCGGCCACACGCCACCGCCGGCGGAGATCAGTGCCGGGTCGTAGTCCTGCCAGCTGGACCGGGGGAGCCGGAAGAGACACTCGCGCTCGACGTACGAGGTCTCGGGGTCCGGATTCGGGTCGAGGAAGATGTGCCGGTGGTCGAATGCCGCGACCAGTTTGATGTTGCGGGACAACAGCATTCCGTTGCCGAATACGTCGCCCGACATGTCGCCGATGCCGGCGACCGTGAACGGTTCGACATCGATGTCATGGCCGGCTTCGGCGAAGTGCCGCCGCACCGACAGCCACGCGCCGCGGGCGGTGATGCCCATGGCCTTGTGGTCGTACCCGGCCGACCCGCCCGAGGCAAAGGCGTCGCCCAGCCAGAAGTCGTATTCGGCGGCAATGGAATTGGCCAGGTCCGAGAACGTGGCGGTGCCCTTGTCGGCGGCCACGACGAGATAGGCGTCGTCGCCGTCGGGGCACACGGTGCGGTCGGGATGGCGGATGGTGCCGTCGACGATGTTGTCGGTGACGTCGAGCAGGCCGCGGATGAAGGTGCGGTAGCCGTCCGCGGGATCGACAGTGGCAGAACGCAAGACGAAGGCGCCCTTGGCGCCGGTCGGCACGATCGGGGCGTTCTTCACGGCCTGCGTCTTCATCAGGCCCATGACCTCGGTACGGAAGTCCTCGGCCCGGTTGGACCAGCGCAGGCCGCCGCGGGCGATCGCGCCGCTGCGCAGATGCACACCCTCGACGGTGTCGGAGTGCACGAAGATTTCGCGGTAGGGCACAACAGGTCCGGTGATCGACAGGCGCGCCGAGTCGATCTTGAACGACACGTAGTCCTTGGGTAGGCCGTCGACGCCGACCTGGAACCAGTTGGTGCGCAGTGTCGCCGCCACGAAGGCGTGCAGTGCCCGCCGGATCCGGTCGTCGTCCAGCGAGGTGGCGGCATCCACGAGACCGGCGACCTCTCGATCCGGCTGCTCGACGTCAGCGGTGGCGTCCGGGTTGAACCGGGCGTCGAACAGCGCCAGCAATGCGTTCACGAAACCGGGTGCGGCGAACAGGGATTCGATGATGTAGTCCTCGGAGAATCCCAGGCCCGTCTGCCGGAGGAACCGGCACGCCGCGCGGATCAGCACCGCGCGGCGCCAGTCGATGCCGGCCGCGACGATGAGCATCGCGTACCGGTCGACGCTCCAGCGCCCCGCGATGGCGGCCTCACAGGCCTGCGCGACCAGGTCACGTGTCGCCTCGGACAGCGAGAGATCGCCGAACTCGTAGCAGTGCCCGGCATCGTCGGAGTGGTGGTACGAGGCGACGCGCAGGCCGAACGACTCGAACATCGCGCAGACGTCGGCCAGGAACGGCGGATGCCCGGGCCACTGGATTTGGGCGTGGTTGTTCAGCCCGTCGGCGTCGAAAGACACCCGGGCAGCGGAATTCTGCATGGGAGGACTACTCCGGTCTATTTACTTGGATGTCTGTGTGTGGAGGGAGAGGGGAAAGTTGTTGCGGCGCACCTACTGAAG
This sequence comes from Mycobacterium sp. SMC-18, assembly GCF_045310895.1. Classification (NCBI taxonomy): domain Bacteria; kingdom Bacillati; phylum Actinomycetota; class Actinomycetes; order Mycobacteriales; family Mycobacteriaceae; genus Mycobacterium; species Mycobacterium sp. SMC-18. The sequence goes on along the minus strand of NZ_JBJIAL010000027.1, from coordinate 36,543 downwards.
GGCGATGTACTTGGTCTCGAGGTACTCCTCGATGCCCTCGCTGCCGGCTTCACGGCCGATGCCGGATTCCTTGATACCGCCGAACGGCGCGGCCACGTCGGAGATGACGCCGCGGTTGACGCCCACCATGCCGGCCTCGACTGCCTCGGCGACCCGCAGTGCACGGTCCAGGCCCTGCGTGTAGACGTACGCGGCCAGGCCGTATTCGGTGTCGTTGGCGGCATCGATGCCGGCCTGTTCGCCGTCGAATCCGATGATCGCGGCGACCGGTCCGAAAATCTCCTCGCGCAGGAGGCGGGCATCGGTTGACACGTCGGCGAGCACGGTCGGCGGGTAGAAGAAGCCTTCGCCTTCAACGGGTTTGCCGCCGGTCGCCACCGTCGCGCCCTTGTTGACGGCGTCCTGCACCAGTTCGTCGACGGTCGCCCGCTGCTTGGCGGTGATCAGCGGACCGACCTGGCTGCCGGCCTGGTCGCCCGGGCCGGTGGCCAGTGCCGCCATGCGGGCGGCGAGCTTCTCGGTGAACTCGGCACGGACCGCGTTGTCGACGTGGATGCGGTTGGCGGCGGTACATGCCTCACCCATGTTGCGCATCTTGGCGGCCATGGCACCGTCGACCGCGGCGTCCAGGTCGGCGTCGTCGAACACCACGAACGGGGCGTTGCCGCCGAGTTCCATCGAGGTGCGCAGCACCCGGTCTGCGGACTGTGCCAACAGCTTTCGTCCGACACCGGTCGAGCCGGTGAACGTCAGCTTGCGCAGCCGCGGGTCCGTCAGCAGCGGGCCGGTCAGACCGGCGGCATCGGTGGTCGGCAGGATCGACAGCACGCCGGCGGGCAGGCCGGCGTCGGCGAACACCTGGCCCAGCAGCAGCATGGTCAGCGGGGTCTCGGCCGCGGGCTTGACGATCATGGTGCAACCGGCAGCCAGCGCCGGGCCGATCTTGCGGGTACCCATGGCCAGCGGGAAGTTCCACGGTGTGATGGCGAGGGTCGGGCCGACGGGCTGCTTGGTGACCAGGATGCGGCCGGTGCCGGTGGGCGACTGCGTGTAGCGGCCGTTGATCCGCACCGCTTCTTCGGCGAACCAGCGCAGGAACTCGCAGCCGTAGTTGACCTCACCCTGGCTCTCGGCCAGGGGCTTGCCCATCTCGAGGGTCATGGTCAGGGCGAAGTCGTCGCGACGCTCCATGACCAGTTCCCAAGCGCGGCGCAGGATTTCGGCGCGTTCCCGGGCCGGGGTGGCGGCCCACGATGCCTGCGCGGCGACCGCGTCGTCGAGGGCGCGGGCACCGTCGGCGGGCGAGGCGTCGGCGACCTCGATGAGCACGGCGTCCGTAGCCGGGTCGTGCACGGCGAAGCGAGCTCCGGTGGACGCCGGTACCTGCAGGCCGCCGAGCCACAGCTCGGTGGGCATGGACTCCAGCAGCGTGGTGCGGTCGATCATCGGGCTGCCGCCATTTCGCGCACGATGTCTACCAGGACGGCGATGCCCTCGTCGAGCAGCTCGTCGCTGATGACCAGCGGCGGGAGCAGGCGGATGATGTTTCCGTACGAGCCGCAGGTCAGAAGGATGACGCCGCGCTTGAAGGCCTCTGCCGCAATGGCTTTCGTGAGAACCGGATCCGGCTCATTGGTACCCGGTTTGACGATCTCGATGGCCAGCATGGCGCCGCGGCCACGGACGTCACCGATCACTCCGGTGTCGGTCAGGGCCTGCAGCTTGGGCACGACCGCGGTTTCGATGGCGCGGGCGCGGGCAGGCAGGTCCATCTCGGCCATGGCGTCGAGCGTGGCGAGCGCCGCGGCACAGGCGACAGGGTTACCGCCGTACGTGCCACCCAGGCCACCGGGGTGCACGGCGTCCAGCAGGTCGGCGCGGCCGGTGATGGCGGCCAGCGGCATGCCGCCGGCGATGCCCTTGGCCATGGTGATGATGTCGGGGACGATGCCCTCGTGGTCGGAGGCGAACCAGGATCCGGTGCGGGCGAAGCCCGTCTGCACCTCGTCGGCGATGAACACGACGCCGTTGGCCTTGCACCAATCGACAATGGTGGCAAGGAATCCCGGCGCGGGCACGATGAAGCCGCCCTCACCCTGGATGGGCTCGATGATGACCGCGGCGAGCGACGCGGCGCCGATCTGGGTCTCGATGCGGCTGATGGCGGCCTTGGCGGCGGCCTCGCCGGTCAGGCCATCGCGGTACGGGTACGACGCGGGCATGCGGTAGATCTCGGGCGCGAACGGACCGAACTGCGTCTTGTAGGGCATGGCCTTGGCGGTCAGGGCCATGGTCATGTTGGTGCGGCCGTGGTAGGCGTGGTCGAAGGCGACGACGGCCTGCCGGCCGGTGGCCAGCCGCGCGACCTTGACCGCGTTCTCGACGGCTTCGGAGCCCGAGTTGAAGAATGCGGTGCGCTTCTCGTGATCGCCGGGGGTCATGGCGTTGAGCCGCTCGGCGAGCTCCACGTAGCCCTCGTACGGGGTGATCATGAAACAGGTGTGCGTGAAGCGGGCGGCCTGCTGGGCCACTGCCGCGGCGACACCCGGGTGCGATGCGCCGACGCTGGTGACGGCGATGCCCGAACCCAGGTCGATCAGCGAATTGCCGTCGATGTCGACGATGACGCCGCCGTCGGCGTCCGCGGCGTAGACCGGTGCCGACGAGCTGACGCCACCCGCCACCGCGGCCTGGCGGCGCGCCGACATCTCGGCCGATCGCGGACCGGGCAGCGCGGTGACGATGTTGCGCTTCTGCGCCAGTCGATAGGTGATGTCGGTCATCGGTTGCTCCTGGTGATCGAACGGCTTGTGTACTGCTGATTCTCTGCGGTTGTGGCGCGGATAACTATGTCCACTTTGTCGATTTCGAGCGCATCAAGCACACCATTTTGTCGTGGGGTACGAGCGCTTGCGGAAGCCGACCAGAGCGGGGCTAACGCGGCCTGCGGAAGTAGCTCGGTGCCGTGCCTTCCCAGCGCTTGAAAGCGTGGGTGAAATTGGCCGTTTCGGCGTACCCCAGGTGCCGGGAGATCTCCTCGACCGAAACGTCCTGTTGGAGCAGCTCGAGGGCCAGCTGGCGGCGGACCTCGTCGAGCAACGCGCGGTAGGAGGTGCCCTCGGCAGCGAGCCGACGGCGCAGCGTGCGCTGGTCGATGTGCAATTCGTCGGCGATGGTCGGCATCGACGGCAGTTCGCCGGGGTTGTGCAGCAGCCGGCTCCGAACCTGGCCCGCCACGCCGACGCGAGAGAGCCTGCGCTCGAGCAGGTCCCGGCATTGCTGCTCGATCTTGCGCGCCGTATTGGCGTCGGCGAGCGGCGACGGCATCTCCAATACTTCGTGGGTGGCGGCGATTCGGTTGGTGCACTGGCCGGAACGTACAGCGGATACCGGAAGCCCCCACAGTTCGGCGAGCTTCTCGGCGCGAGCGGCATCGAGTGTCGTGTCCGCCCACGCCGGTGTCAGCGCCAGGTTGGCGCCCTGTGTCGCGGCGACGAATCCGGCGAGGTCCCGCTCGACGATGAACGCCCTGACATCCGTGGGTAATTCGCTGTCGTCGGCGACGAGGTATCCGTACTGGTCGTCGGTCTCCACCGAGAACCGCAGGTGCGTGGGGGACAGCGCGAGATAAGGCAGGATCAGTTCGACCCCCTGTCGGAGATTGGGGCTGGCCAGGATCAGGAACCCGAGCAAGCCGGCCCGTCCCAGGGTGGAGTGCACTCCCACCTCGATGCCGACACCCGGTCTGTCGCCAAGTCCCGCAATGAGATTGCGGATGACGTCGAATTCCTGATGCGCCCAGATTTCGGCGTTCTCGTCGTCCAGGTCGGCTTCGGTCAGTCCGCTACCTGCCAGACATTCGGCGGCTGTCATCCCATGCGCGATGGCGCCCTGCACCATGATGCGGACGCCTTCGGTGCCCCGCGGCACCGCCCAGACCGGGGCCATTCCCACTGTCCGAAAATACCAAATCAACGTCCCGTTGGAACATTCAGTCGCGTCGGCCCCGTCCGTAGCGTTTTTCGGCAGACGCAACCAACGAGGGTTGCCCGAAAGACGGAGTGTCGAATGTCGTCAGTCGAAGTGGCCGACCGGGCAGAAAGCCAACCCGCCGCGCGAACGGCGTTGCCCGATCCGGGCGAGCAGGTGCCGAAGTTGGCATGGCCGACTGTCGCGCTGTTTCTCGCGGGCGCCGCGGCATTCGTCACGTCGACCGTCGCTTATCTGGGCGGCGCCGCTCCGATGTGGGTGCCCATCGTGGTCAACGCGGTGGTGACCTTCACGATGTTCACCGTCGTCCACGACGCCGTGCACTATGCCATCAGCTCGACGCGCTGGGTCAACGGCTTGTTCGGACGGCTGGCTGTGCCGTTCGTCCAGCCGCTGATCTCGTTCCCCTCGTTCGGGTTCATTCACATTGAGCACCACCGGCATTCGAACGACGACGAGAACGATCCGGACACCTTCGCCTCCCATGGGCCGGCGTGGCAACTGCCGTTCCGCTGGGCCGTACTCGACGTTTCGTACGGCACTTATCTGATCCGCAAGGTTCGCGGTCGTCCCAAGGCCGAGGTCGCTGAAACCCTGGCATGCGTGGCCATTTCGGTGGCCGGGTTGATCGTCGCGATCATGTCGGGCCACTTCTGGACGCTGGCCGTCGTCTTCGTCATTCCGCAGCGCATCGCGGTGGTCGTCTTGGCGTGGTGGTTCGACTGGATGCCGCACCACGGGTTGGCGGACACTCAACGCAGTGACCGCTACCGGGCGACCAGAACCCGCGTGGGGATGGAGTGGCTCTACACCCCGTTGATGCTGTCGCAGAACTACCACCTGGTGCACCACCTGCACCCGTCGGTGCCGTTCTACCGCTATACCAAGACCTGGCGCCGCAACGAGGAGGCCTACCTGGACCGGAACGCCGCGATCTCCACGGTGTTCGGGCAGGGGCTCGACTCCGGCGAATTCCGGGAGTGGAAGCAACTGAACGGCAAGCTCGGTCGGCTGCTGCCGGTGCGGATGCCGGCGCGCTCGAGTTCACCGCACGCGGTGTTCCACCGAATCCCGGTGGCCGCGGTCGACCCGATCACCGCAGACAGCACATTGGTGACCTTCGCCGTTCCCGAGGCACTGCAGGACCAGTTCCGGTTCGAACCCGGCCAGCACGTCTCGGTGCGCACCGACCTGGGGGGCGAGGGCGTGCGCCGCAGCTATTCGATCTGCGCGCCGGCCACGCGGGCCCAGCTGCGGATCGCGGTGAAACACATTCCGGGAGGGACATTCTCGGGATTCGTGGCCGAGCACCTCAGGGCCGGCGACGTCCTGGAGGTGATGACTCCGGCCGGCAGCTTCAGCTCTGCCCTGCATCCGCTGCACCGCAAGCATTACGTCGGGCTGGTGGCCGGCAGCGGCATCACCCCGGTGCTGTCGATCCTGGCGACCGTCATGGAGCTCGAAACCGAGAGCCGGTTCACGCTCATCTACGGCAACCGCACCAAAGAGTCGACGATGTTCCGCGCCGAACTCGACCGTCTCGAATCCCGCTATGCCGACCGCCTCGAAATCCGGCACGTGTTGTCGGCCGAGCCGCGGCATACCCCGGAGCTGTCCGGACGCATCGATGCGGAACGCGTGATCGGCTGGCTCGCGGGCGACCTTCGTCCCGACAGCGTGGACGAGTGGTTCCTGTGCGGCCCGGCGGCGATGTCCACCGGTGCGCGCGAGACGCTGATCGAGGGTGGCGTCGAACCCGAGCGGATCCATCTGGAATTGTTCACCGGCTTCGACCGCGGCGACGCGCCTGTGCGCGACCACCAGTCGGCCACCGTCACCGTCCGATTGTCCGGAAAGAAGCAGACTTTCGGTCTCGCCGCCGGCGACACGATCCTGGAAAGCGCACTGCAGGCGGGAATCGGCGCGCCCTACTCGTGCATGGGTGGTGCGTGCGGCACCTGCCGGGCCAAACTGCTTGGCGGCACGGTCGAGATGGACCAGAACTTCGCCCTCGGGTGCAACGACCTCGACGCCGGCTACATCCTCACCTGCCAGTCACATCCGACCAGCCCGACGGTGTCGGTCGACTACGACGGCTGACCGGGTACTTGTCTGGCCGGTTTCGCGCCGGCCTGGGCGTTGATCCTGCGCCTACGTACATGGTTACTCGGCAATTCGCGCCCAGGTTGCAGGGTCAACAGGGGCATGCTCGGCCTGGGCGTCGACTCTGCACCCTGGCACATGGTTACTCGACAATTCGCGCCCAGGTTGCAGGGTGAACGTCGGATGGCGTTGATCCCGCGCCTACGTACACGCTTACTCGGCAATTCGCGCCCAGGTTGCAGGGTCAACAGGGGCATGCTCGGCCCGGGCGTTGACTCTGCGTCTACGCACATGGCTACTCGACAATCCCCGCCCAGACCGCAGAGTCAACCGGCACAGGGCAATTGGCCGGCCAAAAGAGAAGCGCCCCGCCACGCCGAAGCATGACGGGGCGCGTCCGAGTTCACTCAGGGCAGCGGGGGAGTGTCCATGGTCAGGGTCTCGCCCCGGAAGAACGCCGGCTGGGTGGCGCGCATGCCGAGCATGAGCACCGCGCCGAAGATCAGGATGCCGAAGCCCAGATAGAACACCAGCCCGATGCCGCCGATTTCCGCGCCGCTGCCGCTGGCCGTCGGATCCATGCTGACAAGCACCGATTTGACGAACACCGAAAGCAGCATGATGCCACCGAGTAGCGGGAACACCAGCTTGTAGACGACGTTGTGCGCGTTGAGAAACAGCTCCTTGCGGAAGAACCACACACAGGCGAATGCCGTGATGCCGTAGTACCAGCAGATCATGATGCCAAGGGCGGCAATGGTATCCAGCAAGGTGCGCTCGGACAGCAGCGTCACGATGGTGTAGAACGCGGCGGTGACGACGCCGGCGACCACAGTGCTGAACACGGGCGACAGCGTGCGGGGGCTGACGCTGGCGAACCGCTTGGGGAAGGCGCCGTAGGTGCCCATCGCCAGCATGGTGCGGGCGGCCGGCAGCACGGTGGTCTGCAGACTGGCGATCGACGAGGCGAACACCGCCAGCAGCAGCAACGGGCCGCCCCAATCGCCGAGGACCGGATAGGCCAGCGCGCCGAAGACGTTGGCCGCGTTGTCCTTGTTGCCCAGTCCCAGGCCGGTGTCGCCGATCCCGGCGTACATCATCACCGCGACCGCGACGAGGAGGTACGTCAGCAGAATCGACAGGACGCAGAGCAATCCGGCGCGGCCGGGGACCTTGGTGGGGTCCTTGCATTCCTCGCCGAGGGTCAGGCAGGTGTCCCAGCCCCAGAACGCGAAGATGGAGCCGATGAGCCCGATCACGAAGGCGCTCATGGTCAATCCGGTGAACGGGTCGAACCAGTCGATGTCGAAGTTCAGGTGTCCTTCGACGCCGCCCGACCGCACGATCGCGACGATCGAGAACGTGATGAGCACGATCATCTGGAAGCCGACCAGGACGTACTGCACCTTCTCGCTGGTCGTGATGCCACGGCAGGAGATGTAGGTGGCGATGGCCAGCAGCGCGACGGTGGACCCGATGTTGACCCAGACATTGTCGGCCGAGAGCGTGGCGAGTTTCTCGTTGTGAAGCACCTTGCCCAGGAATTCGTAGCCGAACTGGACGCCGATCGAGGCCAGATTGGACAGCACGATGATGGTGGCGATCACCATGCCCCAGCCGCACATCCAGCCGACATACGGGCCGAAAGCTTTGGTGGACCAGGTGAACGACGCACCGCAGTCGGGTGCCCGTGAGTTGAGTTCGCGGTACGCGTAGGCGGTCAGGAACATCGGGATGAAGCCGGCGATCAGGATGGCCGGCATCTTCAGCCCGACCGCCGCGACGATCAGCCCGATGCTGGCCGTGAGCGTGTAGCCCGGCGCCACGGTCGAGATACCGAGGATTGCCCCGGTGATGGTGCCGATTCTGCCTGCGGCGAGGCCCTTGGCGACGAGGCCTTCTTCCCGCTCTACGCGAGCGAGGTCGGAATCGGCCAGTTGTTCAGTCATTATCAGCCCCTTCATCTTTCGGAACCACGATCATGGGGACCTGCAGGACGCGCAGCATTTTTGCCGCGGTCGATCCCAGGAAGAGCCGGCGGGGCTGTGCGAGCCGGCTGGACCCGACCATGATCACGTCGCCGTCATGCCAGCCGAGTTTGTTGACGGCGTCCTCGACACCCGTGCCGGTGGCGACGCGCGACGTGACCGGAATGTCTGCCGGCAGAAATGCTTTCGCCTGGTCGAGGGCGTTCTGGGCGTGCTGCTGGGCCAGTTCCAGGTCGTCGGCGTCGTCGACGGCGACCAGCGACACCAGGCGCAGCGGTGTCCCGGTGTCCCGGCAGAGCCGCAGCGCGCTGTCCAGGAGCGCCTTGGCGCCCGGCCGGGTGCCGACGGCGCACGTGACTTCCCGAATCCGGTCATTGTGCTTCAGGCGGGCGCCGCGCGGTGCGATGACCACCGGAATCGGTGAGGCGTGCACCAGATCGTTGACCACCGACCCGAGGGACAACGAGCCGGCGATACCGCCGCCGGCGCCGCCGACCACGAGGGCCTCGGCCCCGGCGGCCTCTGCCGCGGCGATCAGGCCCGCCGTGCTGGACTCGTCGAAGCTCAGGTGGGTCGTCACCTTGAGGTCGCTGGGGACCCCGGCCGCGGCTGCGGCGAGCCAACTTTCGGCTTCGCGCTGCAGGATGCCGCCGGGCGTGGTGGCGAGGGCCGACCGTTCGCGCGGCAGCACCATGCACAGATCGATCTCGGCGCCGAGGGTGCGGGCGATCTGCTCGCCGACGGCGACGGCGTCGTCACCACCGGGTGTCGCGAGATACGCGACGGCGATTCGTGGATTGCTCACGGGCTAGCCTTCTTCACAGTTGGAGGACATGTGGCACGCCTTCGGCGGTGTCGGCGCGACGTCGATCGACGGGTTGCGATCGAAGAAGCCGACCGGCTTGAGCCAGAAGCTGACGGTGTCCGCCGGCATGATCGGCCAGTCTTCTGGACGGGTGATGTGGTGGATGCCGAAGACGTACCACAACACGACGTCGGTGTTCTCGATCGAGCGGTTGGCCTCGGTCCACATCGGCAGACCGGTGTCTTCCTTGCTCTGCGTGACGAATTCACCTGCGGGCCAGCGCTCGTCGGGAGAGTTGGGGGTGACCCACACGGTGTGCTCGATGGCGCGGCAGCGCGCCAGGACGGGGGAGTTCGGATCGAACATGGCCGGGAAGGCGCCGCCGGGCACCAGCTTGTAGGCCGGCGGGGTGCCGATGCCGTTGCGGACGTTGTCGTTGACGACCTTCCATGCCCGCTGGGTCTGGAAGTTCATGTCCTGCTTGCCCTCTGCCTCGGTGCGCAGCGGGGTGTTGCGCTGGCGCAGCGACAGCCCGTAGGGGTTGTCCGGCCCCATCGGTTCGATCTCGGTCTCGCTGGCGTACACGGTGTTCTCGGTGCCGTCGACGTCGAGGTCGAGTCGGGCGACGAGGAAGTGCTGGTGGTAGGGCGCGTAGGTACGGTGGTCGACCAACGTGCCGTGCGGGTGGGCCTGACCCTCCGGGAAGTTGCTCACCACCATGATTCCCGTTGCGCGGACCTCACATTCGATGTTGCCGTCCTGGTAGAACCGCCAGTAGGTGAGGTACTCGTAGTTGGCGACGGTGACGTGGAACGACACCGTGAGCCGGCGCATCCGGCGCACCTCGGCGCCGTGGTGGTGGTCGACGTGCTTCCACAGCACGGCGTTGTCTTCTTCGTGGATGCAGATGGCGTTCTTGATGGTGTACGGCTCGCCCTTGCTGTTGTGCAGCACGGCGTCCAGGTAGCGGATCTCGCCGAGACAGTCACAACCCAGCTCCAGCGAGGTGGTCATGAAGCCGATGCCCCACTCGCCGATGTCGAAAGCCGTTCGGCGGTAATGGTCTTCGCAGTGATCGCGGTAGGGCACCATCATCTCGGCGAACGACATCCGGTTGGCCACCGACCGCACGTTGCCGTTGTCGTTGTAGCTCACGGCGTGCAGCGTCATGCCCTCGCGGTAGTTGAACCCGACGCGCAGCGACCAGTTCTGCCACTTCAGCAGGTTGCCCTCGAGCGTGAAGGAAACCCCTTCGGGCTGAGTGATGTTGAGCGGCTGCAGCGGCTCCCGGGTACCGACGTTGCGGATGCGCTCGGGAATGTGCTGCGGCACATACTCGCCCATCATCTGCGGCCGCTCGACCGTGAAGGTGTCCTCGATCTCCAGCAGCTCCATGGTGTTCATGTCGATGACACAGTGGAAGCCGTTGACGGGACCGGCGTAGGGGTTGGCGCCGTCGGCGGCCCGTACCCAGGTGTCGGTCCAGCCCAGGCGGCGGTCCTTGTACTTCTCCGGCATCACGGCGTCGCCGTAGGTCCAGGTGTCCATGAACACCAGGTCCATGTCGGTGAACCCGCGTTTGGCCAGGGCCGCAATGACGTCCGGGTGCTTGCGCAGCACCTCGTCGGCCTCTTCCCACTCATCGACGGTGAAGTTGGGCTGCACGCCCGGGATGTGGTCCCACGACAGCACCGACACCGCGGTCAGTGATACGACGCCCTTGTAGGTGCGGTTGTTCGCGGTGTCGAGCAGCGTCGCCAGTGCGCGCCGGTCCGGCACGGTGCCGGTCGCGTCGAACGCGGCGACCTCTGCCTTGGCGGGTTCCACCATCTCGATGGAGGTGTATCGCCAACCCTAACCGACACCGTGTGCGGCCGCGAGAATCTCGGCGACCTTGGCGAATTCGGGTGCGGTCAGGGGATCGAGGGGATGGAAGGTGTCGGACATCGAGGGGGCTCCTGTCGGCAGGGTGGATTCGGGTCGCGAGGAGAGAACTCGCGGGGGAGAAAAGCGACGGTCGGATCAGTCGTGGGCACTCATGACGTGCTTGATCCGGGTGTAGTCCTCGACGCCATAGATCGACAGGTCCTTGCCGTAGCCGGAGTACTTGAATCCGCCGTGGGGCATCTCGGCAACCAGCGGGATGTGGCAGTTCACCCACACCGCGCCGAAATCGAGTGCACGGCTGAACTTCTCGGCGGTCGCGTGGTCTTTCGTCCAGACGCTCGAGGCCAGGGCGTACCGGACGCCGTTGGCGAGTTCGATGGCCTGGTCGTCGGAGCTGAACGGCTGCACCGTCAGGATGGGACCGAACGTCTCGTCCTGCACGATGGCGTCATCCTGGCGGACGCCGGTGATGACGGTCGGCTCGAAGTAGAAGCCTTTGTCGCCCAGTTGTTTTCCGCCGGTGACGATGGTGGCGTGCTCCGGTAGCGCGGAGATCTTCTGGCTGACCGTGGTGAAGTGGTTGACGTTGTTGAGCGGCCCGTAGAACGCGTCGGCGTCGTCGGGGAGTCCGGGCCGCAAGGTCTGTGCCGCCTCGACGAGGGCGTCGACGAACTGGTCGTGGATCGACTCGTGCACGATGACGCGCGTGGCCGCGGTGCAGTCCTGGCCGGCGTTGAAGAACGCGGCCTGCGCGATACCGGTTGCGGCCTTGGTGATGTCGACGTCGCCGAACACCACGGCGGGCGCCTTGCCGCCGAGTTCGAGGTGGCTGCGCTTGAGCTGCTGGGCGGCTGCCGAGGCCACGGCGACACCGGCACGGACAGAACCCGTGATGGACACCAGGCCGAGCGCCGGGTGGTCGACCAGCTCGGCGCCGGTGGCGCCGGTGCCGAGAACGACGTTGAACACGCCGTCGGGCAGGATGCCCTGGCTGATCCGGGCCAGCACCAGCGTGCTCTCGGGGGTGGTGTCGCTGGGCTTGAGGACGACGGTGTTGCCGGTGGCCAGGGCCGGGCAGATCTTCCAGATCGCCATCATGAACGGGTAGTTCCACGGGGTCACCTGGCCGACGACGCCGATCGGCTCGCGCCGCACATAGGAGGTGAAGCCCTCCATGTACTCACCGGCGGACAAGCCTTCGACCATGCGGGCGGCCCCGGCGAAGAAGCGGACCTGATCGGCGCTCACCGCGACTTCCTCGGCTGCGATCATGGCCTTGAGCTGGCCGGTGTTGCGGCACTGCGCCTCGACGATCTCGTCGCTGTGGGCCTCGATCGCGTCAGCGAGCTTGAGGAGCGCCTGTTGCCGCACGCTGGGCGTGGTCTTGCCCCAGGTGAGGAACGCGCGCTCGGCGGCGGCCACCGCGGCGTCGACATCGGTGCGGTTGGACACGGGGGACTGTCCGACCACGGAGCCGTCCACCGGGCTGATCAGGTCGATGACCTCCGACGACGACGAATCGACGAATTTTCCGTCGATGTAGTTCTGAAGAAGTCCGTCGGGCATCTCGTACCGTCGCTCTCTTGCTGGGAAGGCCGTCACGTCTCTGGCGGCCTTAGTGTGCGCCAGCACACACTCTTCAGCATCGGACAATTACGGGATTTTCGGTGGAGTTTTTCGACATTCTGTACATTCATGCCGGTGACGGTTCCGGTGCGATGGGTGCTGGACCAAGCTGATCTGCGAATCCGGCTGCGCGGCGGTGCTGCCGGCGTCGGCGGCGAGATCAGTTTGGTCCTGACAACCGAGTTGGCTGACCCGGCCAAATGGCTGTCCGGTGGTGAGCTGGTGCTGACCACCGGCATCAGTCTGCCGCCGGCTGCTGCGGACCGGCGGCAGTACCTCCGGCGCCTTCACGAAAGTGGCGTCGCCGGAGTCGGATTCGGTACCGGGCTCACCTTCGACGACGTGCCCGAAGAACTGGTGTCAGTCGCCGAGGAGCTGGGGCTGCCGCTGTTGGAGATTCCGTTGCGGACGCCGTTCGCGGCCGTCGTGCAGCGGGTCAGTTCGCGCATCGCGGCGCTGCAGTACGACGCGGTGCTGCGGGCGTCCCGGGCGCAGCCACGGATCACCCGGGCTGTCGTCAGCGGTGGCCCGCAGGAGGTCGCCGCGGAACTGGGGCGGGCGCTGCGGGCCAGTGTGGTGGTGCTGGATCCGTCCGGCACGGTGATCGCATCCCACCCGCGCAATCTCAACGTCACCACCATCAACCAGGTGCGCGATGCCATCGAGCCCGGGGCCGCGTCGGCCGTCGCGGTGCTGGCCGAGGGCGTCACCGTCGCGCAGCAGTCCATCCGCGTCGGTGGCCGCTCGCACGGGGTGCTCGCCGTGGTCAGTGAAACGGCATTGAGCCCGGTCGATCAGGTGCTGTTGGGCCACGCAAACTCGTTGCTCGCCTTGGATTTCGAGAAACCCGTGCGCTTGAAGGAGGCGCAGCAGCGGCTCAACGAACAGGCGTTCGGCCTCATTCTCACCGGTGAAGCCAACCTGGAGCCGGCCTGGGCGCAGCTGGCTCAGGCGGCCGATCACCGGGGCCGGATCAGGGTGCTTGTCGTCCAGGCGGATTCGGATACGAACGCTGAAGCCGACACCGCGAATCTGCTGAAGAAGGTGACCGCCGCGATCGTCGATGAGCTGGACCAGGCCGGCCAGCCGGCGTTCGTGCACGGCGCCGACAAATGGCTGGCGGTGCTGTTACCCGGAGCGGAGGCCGAGGAGATCGCCGCCGCGTTGGTGAACCGGATTGATGCATCGTTGCGCCGAACCATCCGTCTGGGCCTCAGCGGAATTCAGCCGCTGGCCAAATTGGGAGAGGCCGTCGACAACGCCCGGCTGGCGGCCTCCGTCGCGGAATGCGGCCGGCCGCCGATCGAATTCTCCGCGCTGGCCGGCAGCGCACTGCTGGCGTTCGGCGAGAGTCGGGACGTGCTGGTTGCGCTCGGTGCGGCCGTCCTGACTCCGGTCCTCGACCACGACGCGGAGTTCGGCACGGGATTGCTCACGTCGCTGCGGGCTTTCCTGGAAGCCAACGGGCACTGGGAATCTGCGGCCGCGGCCGTCGGCGTGCACCGGCACACGATGCGCAAGCGCATCGAGACCGCCGAGGCGCTGCTCGGTTGCGATCTGGCCGTCGCGCGGGTCCGCGCCGAGTTGCTGCTGGCGATCCTGGCGCGGACACCGGGCGACTGATCAGCCCACCGGAGCGGGGGAGTGCTGTGCGGGTGACGCCGCCGTCCGGCGCGTGGGCCGCAGCGGCCACCAGAACCATCGGCCCAGGAGCGCCGCGATCGACGGCGTCATCAACGACCGAACGATCAAGGTGTCGAACAACAGCCCGAGGCCGATGGTCGTCCCGGCCTGGCCGATGGAGCTCAGATCACTGGCCGCCATCGACATCATGGTGAAGGCGAACACCAAACCGGCTGTGGTGACGACACTCCCGGTCTCGCCCATCGAACGGATGATGCCGGTTTTCAGTCCCGCGCCGATTTCCTCCTGGAACCGGGAGACCAGCAGCAGGTTGTAGTCGGAGCCGACCGCCAGCAGGATGATCAGGCCGAAAACCGGTGCGATCCAGTTCAACTCGAGTCCCAACAGGTTCTGCCACACCAGCACCGAGAGTCCGAATGCCGCACCGAGTGACAGCAGCACGGTGCCGACGATCACCAGCGACGCGACCAGGGCTCGCGTGATCAGCAGCATGACGACGAAGATCAAGGTCAGCGCGGCAGTGCCGACAATCAGTAGGTCGTATTGCGAGCCCGACTGGATGTCCCGATAGATCGCGGCGGTGCCGGCAAGGTAGAACTTCGCGTCGGTGAGCGACGATCCCTTCACCGATTGATGCGCGGTCTCGAGCGTCGGCAGCACCGCGGCGATGCCGTCCGGCGTGGCCGGGTCTTCGGCGTGCGTGATGATGAAGCGCGCGGCCTTGCCATCGGGGGACAGGAACAGCTCCAGGCCGCGCTGAAAGTCCTTGTTGTCAAAAGCTTCTGGCGGCAGGTAGAAGAAGTCCCCGCTGCGGGACGCGTCGAAGGCCTGGCCCATGGCCCCGGCGGTGTCGGTCATGGCGGACATCTGGGTGACCAGCCCGGAGAAGCTGCTGTGCAAGGCGAGCAGCGTGCCGCGCATGGACTCCACCGTGGCGATCATCGGTGGAAACTGCGCCTTCATCTGCGGCAGCAGCGCCACGGTGCGGTCCATGTCGGCGCCCAGCGCGGCCATGTCGGAACTGAACGTGTCGACGTTGTCGATCGCGTCGAAGACGGATCTGGTTGCGGCGCAGACCGGGATGTCGGTGCAGTGCTGTTCCCAGTAGAAGTAGTTGCGCAGCGGCCTGGCGAAATCATCGAAATCCGCGAGATTGTCACGCAGTTCGCCCATCGTCGTGTGCATCTGGTGCACGTCCGCGGCCAGGTGCTGTGTTGCGCCACTCATCTGGTCGACCAGGACCTGCAGCCGCTTCATCGGTCCGATCAGACCGCCGAGATCGTCACTCATCCTCAGGATGTCGCCCATCCGGTCCTTCATGATCTGAAGGTTCTGCTGGATCGGAATCGATTGGGCACTGACCTGGAAGGGGATCGACGTGTGCTCGGTCGGGCCCCCGTATGGCCGAGTGATGCTCTGCACCATCGCGATTCCCGGCAGCTTGAAGATGTCCTTGGCCAGCTTGTCCAGAACGATCATGTCGCCGCTGTTGCGCATGTCGTGGTCCGTTTCGATCATCAGAATGTCGGGATTCATCGTGGCGGCGCTGAAATGGCGCTCGGCAGCGTCGTATCCGGCGTTCGACGGCAGATCGCGGGGGATGTAGAAGCGGTCGTCGAAGCTCAGTTTCATGCTGGGCATGAACATGATCCCGACGAGGGCGACCAGCAGGGACGCCACGAAGATCGGCGCCGGCCACCGGACGGTGGCGGTGCCGATGCGCCGCCAGCCCTTGGTCTTGGTCATCCGCTTCGGTTCGAGCAGGCCCCGCCGGGTGGCGACCGCCACGACGGCCGGCGCCGCGGTCAGCGCGCCGGCGACGACCACGACGAGCCCCAGCGCGGACGGAATACCCAGCGCCTTGAAGTACGACAGCCGCGCCAGGTGCAGGCACAGTGTCGCGCCGGCGATGGTCAGTCCGGAACCCAGGATGATGTGGGCGGTGCCGCGAAACATGGTGTAGTAGGCGGCTTCCGGGTCCTGTCCGGCCTGGCGGGCCTCGTGATAGCGGCCCACGAGAAAGATCGCATAGTCGGTTCCCGCGGCGATGGCGAGCGACGACAGCATGGCGACCACGAACGTCGAGAAGCTCAGCAGGCCATGGTCTCCGAGCAATGCGATCAGGCCTCTGGCGGTACCCATCTCGAACCCGACCATGATCAGCACGAGCACCACGGTGGCGGCGGAGCGATAGGCCACGGCCAGCATCACGATGATGACGACACCCGTAACGCCCATCATCGTGAGCATGCTCTTGTCGGCGGCCTCGTTCATGTCGGTGGTCAGCGGCGCGGGCCCGGTGACATACACCTTCAGGCCCGGGGGAGGCGGCTGCCGCTCGACGATCTCCCGAACCCGATCGACCGATTCATTGCCCAGCGTGCTGCCCTGGTCGCCGGCGAGATTCAGCTGCACGTAGGCCGCCTTGCCGTCACGGCTCTGCACGCCCGCCGAGGTCAGTGGGTGGCCCCAGACGTCCTGGACGTGTTGCACGTGCGCGGGATCCGATCGCAGCGCCCGCACCAGGCCGTCGTAATAGCGGTGCGCCTCGGAGCCGAGTTTCTCCGCGCCCTCGAGAACGATCATCGCGATGCTGTCGGAATCCGACTCGCGGTACGTCGCACCGATCTTCTTGGCGGCGATCAAAGCCGGGGCGTCCTGCGGCGACATCGTCACCGCGTGTTCGCGGGCCACCGACTCGATCTGTGGCACAAGGACATTCAGGGCGACGGTGAGCAGCAGCCAGCCGATGACGATGGGCCAGGCGAACCGCCGGATGAATCGCATGTACGCCGGGCGGGTGTCGTGGTCACTGTTGTTGGCGCTCATGCGTTCTTGACCAGACACGAGGTCTGGGCATCACGCCCGAGGGCGGACTGCTCCTGGCGGGCCTCGCCATCCACGGTGATACGACATCCGAGCCGGTCGCCGTCGCCCTGCGCGACGATGCTCGCGATCGTCGCCGGTGCGGTCGTGGTGATCTCCACGGTCCACGGCAGGGCGGCGAAACTTGCCTGCACCGGCTGGGCGTTCTCATCGAGGTAGTTGACGCTGCCCGCGGTGCCGGTGGGGCCGAAAACCTCATAGACCACATGCTTGACATGCGTCGGCTCGAGTGGCTCGGCAGTGCGGCCGGTGGCGGTGAAGATCGGTTCGGAGCCGAACGCGCCGCGCAGTTGCGTGACTGCCGTCGCGCCCAGCGCGACGGCGACCACGGTCACCGCAGGCACCCAGATTCTCGCCAGGACAGGTGGCATCGTTGTCTCCCCTCACAGCGCACGACGCAGGCTGTAGCCCGTGGACGCGCAATATGCGATACCCCTCGGGGTATTGAATCAAGCCAAACGTACCATACCCCCTAGGGTATGGCTGTCAGTGTGAGATCTCCGACAAGTTCGTTGGCGCATACCCCAGGGGGCATGCTATGAAGGAATGGTACGAGCCGCGGCGGAGAGCCTGATCGGATCGAATCGCCAAGGAGCACAACATGGCTCACCGGCTCGATCATCCGCGCGGCCACCGGAGGGAGTGAATCATGTGCCAGGCCAAGCGTTGTTCGCAATGCGGCAAGACCACCTGGTCGGGCTGTGGGATGCACGTCGACGCCGTCAAGGCCACGGTACCCGCCGGCCAGTGGTGCGACGGGCACCCCAAATCCGATCGACCGTCCCGCATGAAGTTCTGGAGGTAGGAACGTGAAAGACACGAAGCTCGTCATCCTCGGCGCCGGTATCGGCGGTCTGTCGGTCATCAAGGAACTCGCCGAATCCGGAGTGGCCCTTGACGATCTCGACCTGACCATCGTCGACGAGGACTTCTCGCACTTCCTAGGCTTCACCCTGCCCTGGGTACTGCGCGGTTGGCGCGAGGAGGGCAGCGTGCCCATCGAGCCCACGGTCTCCGCCCTGCGCGGCGTCAACACCGTCACCGGGACCGTTGCCGACATCGATCATTCGGCTCGCGTCGTGACGCTGGCCGACGGCGACGAGATCGGGTTCGACGCATTGATCATCGCCACCGGTGCCCGCAACGTCATCGACAAGGTGCCGGGGCTGCGTGATTCCGTCGATGCCGGGTCCGCTGTGCACTACTACAGCGCCGAGGCTGCCGCGGCCGCGCACGCCGCGTTGCAGCAGTTCTCCGGTGGCAGGCTCGTCTTCCTGGTCACCTCGTTGCCGTACCGCTGTCCGGTCGCCCCCTACGAGGGTGCGCTGCTGGCCGCGGACCTGTTGCGGGACAACGGTCACCGGGAGGCCACCGACATCGCGGTGTACACCCCGGAGAAGCAGCCCATGCCCTCGGCAGGGCCGTACGCCGGGCTGGAACTGGTGGAGATGCTGGGCGCCAACGACATCGGCTTCCATGGCGAGCATGCCGTCGAGCGCATCGACGCCGAGCACAAGGTGATCCACTTCGCCGACGGCACCGCCACCGAGTTCGATCTCCTGGTGTTCGTCCCGCCCCACGAGCCGGCCGTGACGATCGACGGCGCGGGTTGGATCACCGTCGACGCCGAGATGGCCACCGGGTACCCGGGCATCTTCGCCATCGGTGACGCGGCCGCCGTGACCGCCGAGTCGGGGCGACCGCTGCCCAAGGCGGCGATCTTCGCGAAGAACGGGGCGAGGGCGGCGGCCCGCAACGCGCTGCGCTACCTCGGGCGGGTCGGCGACGGTGCGGCGATGTCGGGCGAGGGCTACTGCTACATCGACGTCGGCGGCCATGTCTCGGCGCAGGGCAAGGGCAACTTCTTTGCGACGCCGCACCCGACGATCCATCTGACCGAGCCGTCCGAACTGCTCCACCGCGACAAGCAGACCGAAGAGAACGAGTGGCGGGCGCTGTGGGAGCGCGCTGCCGTCCCGGCCGGCCGCTGATACCCTGAGGGGTATAGCGGGCTCGGACCGTGAACCAAGGAAAGGCAGGTGCGACATGGTCGGCGATGAAGAGGCCATGGCCGCCGTTCTGGCCCGGTTGCGCCGCGCGCAGGGACAGCTGGCCGGTGTCATCTCGATGATCGAGCAGGGCCGCGAATGCAAGGACATCGTCACGCAGCTCGCGGCGGTGTCGAAGGCACTCGACCGGGCGGGATTCAAGATCGTCGCCACGGGCCTCCGCGAGTGCCTGGCCGGCAACGCCGCGGAGGGCCGTGACCCGATGACCGAGGCCGAGTTGGAGAAGCTGTTCCTGTCGCTGGCGTGAGGCCGGCTCAGTGGGCCGGCCGCTTGATGATGGTGAGCGACTGGTCGATCTTCTTGAACTTGGTGAAAGTGTCTGCGGGAACGCCGAACACGGCGCCGAGAACATCGGGCGGCAGCTTGCTGATGGACGCTCCGATGCCGATGTCGTCTTCGCCCTCCTGGGTGCTGGCGTTGAACACGATCAGCAGACTCAGATTCTGGGTGCCCTTGTTCTCGAAGTAGTGCAGTGAGCCCTGCGGCGCGAACACCACGTCGCCGACGTTGGCCTCGAACTGCTCGGAGTGCCCCATCGGATCGAGCAGGGTCCAGGTCGCCACACCGCTGGTGATGACATTGATCTCCCAGGCGCTGGGGTGCCAGTGCGGTTCCCGGATGCCACCGGGCTCCAGGGTGACCATCACCACGCTGGCTTCCTGTCCGGTGAGTATCGGCCAATTGCCTTCGTAGGCTTGGCGCAGCGTGCCGCCCTCGAACTGGGTGGGCGCCAGGGCGCCGAGGTGGAACATGTGCGGCTGTGCCGTGTTCAGCTCGGCCGGGATGCGCGGGTTGCCGAACCGGGCGGCGTTGTCGGTCATGGTGTTTTCCTGAGTTTCCTTGCGGGGCAGAGGGGTTGAGAACGCGCGGTCGGCGCCGGCGCCGGCGATCGCCGCAACCCCGACTGCGCCCGCACCGCCGAGCATCGTCCGTCGATTGATCATCATGTGGACAGATTCACCGGCGTCCGGGCCGTTGTCGTCAGCGCTGGCACCCAACCGCGTCTTCCTGCTGGCTGCAATACGGAATTGATGCCTGCGGTAGCGACTTTTGCCTGGTCAGGGCCGACGATTGAGGCAGTCCGAAAGCGGACGAGCCCTTCGACAGAAAGCGCACCGATCATGAAGAACCCGATCAAGTTCATCGCTCCCGCAATGGCCGTGGCCGGTATTGCCGGTGCCCTCCTGCTGGCGCCGATCGCCAGCGCCGACACCGATCCGCTGATCCCCAACGGAACCGACCCGCACTCGTCGTACGTGTTGGGCGAGCACTTCTCCAACCATGACGAGGCCAACCAGAGCGCCGGCTACCTGGATACGTCGTTCTGATCCCCGCCGAACCGGCACGGCTCCGTCCGCCACCCACCTCGGGTGGCGGACGGAGCCGTTTCTGGATGTGTCAGAAGCGCCGGACGAAATCCAGTGCGGTGGCGGCGACGTCGCGCCACCCACTGTCGATGACGAGGGAGTGGCCGCGTCCCGGGATTTCGACGATCTCGGTGACGTTCGGGTTCTTCTGCTGCCGCTTGTACGACGCGTTGGCGATGGCCCACGGCACGGTGTGGTCCTTCTCGCCCGAGATGATCAGCAGCGGACCACGTTCCGGATTCCGGGTGTCGACCTTGGCCTCGGTGCTCGAATGGAAGTTGGCGGTGGCGGCCTGGAACAGCGGCAGGCCCGAGCCGGCGACCGAGTAGTTCTCGTACAGCTTTGCCGACTCCTCTTCGGACACGGCATTGCCGAACCCGAACCGGAACTGCTTGGGGGTCAAGGCGACCGCGCGGTCACGGTTGAGCGGGTTGCCGAGGACGGGGAACGCCGAGCGCAGGGCCGCGATCGGCAGCGGCAGCACGCCGCGGAACGGCGCGGGATCGATCGCGACCGCGACCTTGGCCAGGCCGAGGCCCGCCAGCTTCTGGGTGATCAATCCGCCGAACGAGTGGCCGATGACGATCGGCTTGCGGTCGAGTGCGCCGATGACGTCGACGTAGTGCTGCGTGATGTCACCGATGCTCTTGCGGGCGAACACCGACGGATTGCGACGGGCGTCCTCCACTGTCGCCGGATCGTCGGGCCAACCGGGGGCGAGGGTCACGAAACCCTGTTCCTCGAACAACGTCCGCCAGCTGTCCCAGCTGTTCGGCAGCAGCCACAGGCCGTGTACGAACACGACGGGCTGCCGTCCGGTGCGGTTGGCGCGGTCGATGTCGGCCTGTTCGGTCCGGGTGATGGTCATGGCGTCTCCTCAAAGTAGAAAGAACGGTCGTTCTGCCTCTGTAACCGGCGACGCGCGGGATGTGTTCCCGAAATCAGAAAGAACGTTCTAGCTCGCGAGTACGCTGGGGTCATGGACAGTGCCGAAGCGGCTCTGCGACCACGCGAGCGGCTGCTGCGGGTCGCGGCGGAGCTGTTCTATCGCGAAGGAATCCACGCCGTCGGCGTCGACCGGATACTCGCCGCGGCGGGCGTCACGCGCGCCACCATGTACCGCCACTTCAAGGGCAAGGAAGGGCTCGTCGAGGCGTACCTCGGGCTCGAGGACGAGACCATCCGCGGCTACTTCCGCGACGCCGCGGCCACCGCCGGCCCGGATGCCGACATGCTCGAGCTGGTGATCGACGGCATCGCCGAAGACATCGCGAGGTACCACACCCGCGGTTGTCCGTTCATCAACGCCGCCGCCGAGTACCCCGCGCCGGACAGTCCGGTGCGGCAACTCATCGCCCGGCACCGCAACTGGTTTCGCGGTGCGCTGCAGGACGCGGCCGGCGCTTGCGACGACGCCGAGCAGGTCGCGGCATCGCTCGTGCTGCTGCGGGACGCCGCGCTGGTCGGCGGATACCTCGACGGAATCGACTCGACCCAGACCGCCTTCGTCCGGGCCGCCCGGCAGGCCGCGGGTATCTCTCGGTGATGCGCGGCCTGTTGCCCACCTAATACCCATGCCCAACCCGTAAGCTCGATTGTGTGCAGCGACGGATCATGGGAATCGAGACCGAGTTTGGCGTGACCTGCACTTTTCATGGTCACCGCCGGCTCAGCCCTGACGAGGTAGCGCGGTATCTGTTCCGGCGAGTGGTGTCGTGGGGCCGCAGTTCCAACGTCTTCTTGCGAAACGGTGCACGCCTGTACCTCGATGTGGGCAGCCACCCCGAGTACGCGACCGCCGAATGCGACAACCTCGCGCAGCTGGTCACCCACGATCGCGCGGGTGAGCGCGTGCTCGAAGATCTGCTGGTCGACGCCGAGCAGCGGCTCGCCGACGAGGGCATCGGCGGCGACATCTACCTGTTCAAGAACAACACCGACTCGGCGGGCAACTCCTACGGCTGCCACGAGAACTACCTGATCGTGCGGGCCGGGGAGTTCTCCCGGATTTCGGACGTGCTGTTGCCGTTCCTGGTCACCCGCCAGCTGATCTGCGGCGCGGGCAAGGTGCTGCAGACGCCGAAGGCCGCGACGTTCTGTCTGAGCCAGCGCGCCGAGCACATCTGGGAGGGTGTCTCCAGCGCGACCACCAGGTCACGGCCCATCATCAACACCCGCGACGAGCCGCACGCCGACGCCGAGAAGTACCGCCGGTTGCACGTCATCGTCGGCGACTCCAACATGTGCGAGTCCACCACCATGCTCAAGGTGGGCAGCGCCTCGCTGGTGCTGGAGATGATCGAGGCGGGCGTGCCGTTCCGGGACTTCTCGCTGGACAACCCGATCCGGGCCATCCGTGAGGTCAGCCATGACCTGACCGGCCGGCGCGCCGTGCGGCTGGCGGGCGGGCGGCAGGCCTCGGCGCTGGACATCCAGCGCGAATACCATTCGCGCGCCGTCGATTACCTGCAGACCCGCGAGCCCAACGTGCAGCTCGAGCAGGTCGTCGACCTGTGGGGCCGCCAGCTCGACGCCGTCGAGAGCCAGGACTTCGCCAAGGTCGACACCGAGATCGACTGGGTGATCAAGCGGAAGTTGTTCCAGCGCTACCAGGATCGCTACAGCATGGAGCTGTCCGACCCCAAGATCGCGCAGCTGGACCTGGCCTACCACGACATCAAGCGCGGACGCGGCGTGTTCGATCTGTTGCAGCGCAAGGGCCTGGCCGCCCGCGTCACCACCGACGAGGAGATCGACGCGGCGGTCAACACCCCGCCGCAAACCACCCGGGCCAAGCTGCGCGGCGAATTCATCACCGCCGCACAGGAAGCCGGGCGCGACTTCACCGTCGACTGGGTGCACCTGAAGCTCAACGACCAGGCGCAACGCACGGTGCTCTGCAAGGACCCGTTCCGGTCGGTCGACGAGCGGGTGAACCGGCTGATCGCCAGCATGTGACGGGCGCGTCCGTCACCGCGGGCGCGCCGGTAACCGGGTGGCGCACAGCAACCACTTAGTCTGTTGGACGTGGCGACGTCCAAGGTTGAGCGGTTGATGAACCTCGTCATTGCGCTCCTGTCCACCCGTAGCTACCTGTCCGCAGAGCAGATCCGGGCCAACGTCACGGGCTACCAGGACCCGCCGACCGACGAGGCGTTCTCCCGGATGTTTGAGCGCGACAAGAACGAGCTGCGCGACCTCGGCATCCCACTGGAGACCGGGCGCGCCTCGATGATGGACGTCAATGACGGCTACCGCATCAACCGCACCGCCTACGAGCTGCCGCCCGTCGAGCTGACGGGCGACGAGCGCGCCGTCGTCGCGATCGCCACCCAGCTGTGGGAATCGCAGGAGATGGTCACCGCCACGCAGAGCGCGCTGCTCAAGCTGCGGGCCGCGGGCGTGGACGTCGACGCGCCCGACGCGGGCGTCGCGATCACCACCGGAACCACGCAGGGGCTGCGCGGTTCCGAGGAGGCCCTGGGAATTCTGTTGTCGGCCATCGACTCCGGCCGTGCCGTGCAGTTCGCGCACCGTCCCAATCGGAGTTCGCCGTACGTCGACCGCACCCTCGAGCCCTGGGGCGTGGTCACCTACCGCGGCCGGTGGTACGTCGTCGGTCACGACCGCGACCGCAACGACGCGCGCACCTTCCGGGTGTCGCGCATCGCCGGTGAGGTGCGCGCCGTCGGACCCGACCACGCCGTCACCCGGCCCGAGGGCGTCAACCTGCGGGACATCGTGCACCGTGCGGTCTCCGAGTGGCCGGCCGGCGAGCAGGCCCGGATCTGGGTCGCCGAGGGGCGGGCGACGGCGTTGCGCCGGCAGGCCGTCAGCTCCTCACCCAGCACGCGCGGCGGGCGCAGCGGCGACGAGATCGTCGTCGACATCGGCATGGTCGACCGGCTGGCCCGGGAGATCGCCGGCTACGGCGCCGACGCGGTCGCGCTGGAGCCGAAATCTTTGCGGGACAACGTGATCGGACGGTTGCGTGCGCAGGCGGGGGAGAGCCTTCACAAGTGAGCAACGTATCCACCCGCCTCGTGCGGCTGTTGAACATGGTCCCGTATTTCCAGGCCAATCCGCGGGTCAGCCACACCAAGGCCGCCGCTGATCTGGGCGTGACACGCAAGCAGCTGGAAGCCGACCTCTGGCAGCTGTTCGTCTGCGGGCTGCCCGGCGGAGGCCCCGGGGAACTGATCGACCTCGACTTCGAGGGCGACACCATCGAGGTGATCTTTTCCGCGGGCATGGACCGCGCACTGCGGCTGACGTCGCCGGAGGCCACCGGTGTGCTGATGGCGCTGCGCGCGCTGGTCGACGTACCCGGTGTGGTGGATCCCGACGTGGCGCGCAGCGTGATCGCCAAGATCGAGGCCGCTGCCGGGACCGCCGGCGCGACGGCCGCGGCGGTGCCGGCCCCGGACGTCACCGGCGACGTCGAGAACAAGGCGACGGCGACGGTGCGGGCCGCGGTGCGCGACAAGCGGGCGTTGTCCCTCGAGTACTACTCCGCTTCGCACGACACCGTCTCGCAGCGCGTCGTCGACCCGATCCGGGTGGCCCTGATCGGTGACCACAGCTACCTCGAGGCGTGGTGCCGCACCGCCGAGGGGGTGCGGCTGTTCCGCTTCGACCGCGTCGTCGACGCCACCGCGCTGGACGAACCCGCCGCGCCGCCGGCACCCGCGGTGCAGGCCGGACCGGACACGTCGCTGTTCTCCGCGGAGACCGCGGACCCGACACTCCCGGTGGCGACGCTGCTGATCGACGAGTCCGCGGCGTGGATGTTCGACTACTACCCGCTGGCGGTGCAGCGCGAGATTCCCGACGGCAGCTGGGAAGCCACCATGAGTTACGCGTCGACCGACTGGATGGCCCGGTTCGTCCTCGGTTTCGGTTCGGCGGTCCGCGTGCTGGACCCGCCCGAACTCGCCGACCGCGTGCGGGAGTCCGCGGTAGCGGCGCTGGCGGCGTATGAACCCGGCCCTGGCGAGTAGACTCGGCCTCAACTTCTGGAGGTGACCCAAATTGGGCGGTTTGCAACCGTGGCACTGGTTGATCGTCATCGCGGTGTTCGTGCTGCTCTTCGGCGCGAAGAAGCTGCCGGACGCCGCGCGTTCGCTCGGTAAGTCGATGCGCATCTTCAAGTCCGAGTTGAAGGAGATGCAGTCGGACGGTACGACGGAGCAGCAGCCTGCGCCGCGTCCCATCACTGCTGAGCGCGTCGAGAACCCGGCACCCGCACCGCAGGCGGCGCCGGACGCCGCGGACAAGCACCCGGCCTGACCTTTGCCGTGATCCCGCCGCGGGCCCAGCGCACGCGGCGGTCGGCGTCTTTCACACTCACGTGCCAGTAACCGCAATTTTCCGAAAGCTCGACCCGCGCCGCCGACGGTCGCGGGTCAATCCTGACGGCACCATGTCGCTCGTCGATCACCTCGAGGAGCTCCGGACCCGGCTGCTGATCGCGGTCATCGCGGTCCTGTTGACGACCGTCGTCGGCTTTCTCTGGTACGGCCACAGCTTCTTCGGATTCCCCAGCCTCGGTGACTGGCTGCGCGGCCCGTACTGCTCGCTGCCGGCGTCGTCGCGGGCATCCATTGCGCCGGACGGGGAGTGCCGGCTGTTGGCCACCGCGCCCTTCGACCAGTTCATGCTGCGTCTGAAGGTCGGTATGGCGGCGGGCATCATCCTGGCCTGCCCGGTGTGGCTCTACCAGATCTGGGCGTTCATCACCCCGGGCCTCTACAAGAAGGAACGGCGCTTCGCGTCGTTGTTCGTCGGCGTCGGCGCGCTGCTGTTCGTGTCCGGTTCGATCTTGGCCTACGTGGTGCTGTCCACGGCCCTGTCGTTCCTGTTGACCGTCGGCAGCGACGTACAGATCACCGCGCTGTCCGGTGAGCAGTACTTCGGCTTCCTGATCAACCTGCTGATCGTGTTCGGCATCAGCTTCGAGTTCCCGCTGCTGATCATCATGCTGAACCTGGTCGGGGTGCTCACCTACGAGAAGCTCAAGGCCTGGCGCCGCGGGCTGATCTTCGGCCTGTTCGTGTTCGCGGCGTTCGTGACGCCCGGCTCCGATCCGTTCTCGATGCTGGCACTGTCGCTCGCGCTCACCGTGCTGCTGGAGATGTCGATCCAGGTGGCGCGGCTGCACGACCGGCGCAAGGCCCGGCGCGAGGCCGAGCTCGAAGCCCAGGCCGTTCCCGACGACGAGGCCGCCCCGATCGGGTCGGTCGAGCCCATCGATGCGCCGGCTGCCGTGCCCACCCCGACCCGGCTGACCATCGATGACGACGCCACCTGACCCGCAGGACGTGACTCCGGCCGAACCGGGGCCACAGCTCCGCGACTTCGCCGCCGGTCTGTCGTTCACGCTTGACCCGTTCCAGACCGAGGCCTGCGTGGCGCTCGAGAACGGGCGCGGCGTCCTGGTGTGCGCCCCGACCGGCGCCGGCAAGACCGTCGTCGGCGAATTCGCGGTACATCTGGCGCTGGCGGCCGGGCGCAAGTGCTTCTACACCACCCCGATCAAGGCGCTGAGCAACCAGAAGCACAACGATCTCGTGGCCCGCTACGGCGCCGAACGTATCGGCCTGCTCACCGGTGACCAGGCGATCAACGGTGACGCCGACATCGTCGTGATGACCACCGAAGTGCTGCGCAACATGCTGTACGCCGATTCGCACGCGCTGCACGGCCTGGCGTACGTCGTGATGGACGAGGTCCACTTCCTGGCCGACCGCATGCGCGGCGCGGTGTGGGAGGAAGTGATCCTGCACCTGCCCGACGAGGTCCGGCTGGTCAGCCTGTCGGCGACCGTGAGCAACGCCGAGGAGTTCGGCGGCTGGATTCAGACGGTTCGCGGTGACACGACCGTCGTCGTCGACGAACACCGCCCGGTGCCGCTGTGGCAGCACATGCTCGTCGGCAAGCGGCTGTTCGATCTGTTCGACCTGTCGAAGGGGACATCGGGAGCCAAGGGCAAGGCGCGCGTCGACCCGGAGTTGTTGCGGCACATCGCGCATCGCCGCGAGGCGGACCGGCTGATGGACTGGCAGCCCCGCGGGCGCGGCCGCGACGGGCACCGGGGCCGGCCTGCCATGTACCGGCCACCGAGCCGTCCCGACGTCATCGGCACGCTCGACCAGGCCGGCCTGCTGCCGGCCATCACGTTCGTGTTCTCCCGCGCCGGGTGCGACGCCGCGGTCAAACAGTGTCTGCGGTCCGCGGTGCGGCTGACCAACAAGGCCGAGCGCGAGCGGATCGCCGAGATCGTCGACCGGCGCTGCGCCGATCTGGCCGAGTCCGATCTGGCGGTGCTCGACTACCACGAGTGGCGCGAAGGCCTGCTGCGCGGCCTGGCTGCCCACCACGCCGGCTTGCTGCCGGTGTTCCGGCACACCGTCGAGGAGCTGTTCACGGCCGGCCTGGTGAAGGCCGTCTTCGCCACGGAGACACTGGCTTTGGGCATCAACATGCCCGCCCGCACCGTGGTGCTGGAACGGCTGGTCAAGTACAACGGCGAGCAGCATGCCCCGTTGACGCCGGGGGAGTACACGCAGCTGACCGGCCGCGCCGGGCGCCGCGGCATCGACGTCGAGGGCCACGCCGTGGTGCTGTGGCACGCCACCGACGAGATGGCCGATCCGGCCCAGGTCGCCGGCCTGGCGTCGACCCGAACGTTCCCGCTGCGCAGTTCCTTTGCGCCGTCGTACAACATGACTATCAACCTGGTGCAGCACATGACGCCGGCTGCGGCGCACCGGCTGCTCGAGCAGTCGTTCGCGCAGTACCAGGCCGACCGGTCGGTCACCGGGCTGGTGCGCGGCATCAGGCGCGGTGAGCGGATGCTCGCCGAGATCGCAGCCGAGCAGGGGGACGACTGGGAGTCGGTGCTCGAGTACGCCCGGCTGCGGGCGCGCATCACCGAACGCGAACGGGCGCAATCCCGGGCCGGTCGCCTGACGCGGCGCAAGGGCATCAACGACGCGCTGGCCGCGCTGAAGCGTGGCGACGTCATCGCCATCGGCCTGGGCCGCCGCAGCGGGCTGGCCGTGGTGCTGGAGCCGGCGTACGACGCAGACGATCCCCGCCCGCTGGTGCTGACCGAACACCGTTGGGCGGGAAGGATTTCCGCGGCCGACTACGCGGGGACGTCGCAGCGCCTGGGCAGCATGTCGCTGCCCAAGCGGGTGGAACACCGGCAACCCAAGGTGCGCCGTGACCTGGCGTCGGCCCTGCTGTCGGCGGCCGAAGCGCTCGACGTGCCGTCGGTGCGGCGCAGTCGCGGATCCGCCGAGGCGACGCCGGACATCGACCCGGAGCTGGCCGGCCTGCGGGAACAGATGCGCCGTCACCCCGCGCACCAACTGCCCGACCGCGAGGCCAGAGTGCGCGCCGCCGAGCGCTACCTGCGCATCGAACGCGACAACGACCAGACCCAGCAGAAGGTCGCGGCGGCCACCAACTCCCTGGCCCGCACCTTCGACCGCATCGTGTCGCTGTTGAGCGAGCGGGGCTTCATCGAAGGCGCCGAAGGCGAGCCGGCGGTGACCGAAGACGGACGGCTGCTGGCCCGGATCTACAGCGAGAGTGACCTTCTGGTCGCCGAATGCCTGCGCGGCGGGGTGTGGGATGACCTGAACCCTGCCGAACTGGCTGCCGTCGTCTCGGCGGTGCTGTTCGAATCGCGCGGTGACGGCCCGTCGGTACCGCCGGGCTCCGAGCAGGTCACCGACGAGGTGCGACGGGCACTGGCCAAGACCCGCAGGTTGTGGACCGACATCCGGGGCGACGAGCGCCGGCACCGGTTGCCGTTCAGCAGGGAACCCGACGCCGGGTTCGCCGCGGCGATGTACAGCTGGGCGACCTATGGCGACCTGACCGCGGCGCTGTTGATGTCCGACAACGGCAACGGAAATGCGCTTCCCGCAGGTGATTTCGTGCGGTGGTGCCGTCAGGTGCTGGACCTGCTGGACCAGGTGCGGCTCGCTGCGCCGGCGCCGCAGCTGAGGGTCACGGCCAAACGTGCCATCGGGGCCGTGCGTCGCGGCGTCGTCGCCATCGACACCATGTGACCTGCCGCGCCTCAGGCCAGGCCGAGATCCAGCCAGTCGTCGACCATGAACCGGTCGCCGCGCGCCACGATGGTGGCGCCGCCATGGCCGGCGTAGTGCGCCGGCACCACGGCCGCCCGGCGCCGCGATGCCTCGGTGAACACCCGCTTGCGGGTGACGGTCGCCTCGGCCGCGTCGACGTCGAAAGCGCACGGATCATCCGGCCGGGGAATCTGGATCGGACAGTGCGTCAGGTCGCCGACGAACACCGCCGGCTTGCCGGCATCGAGCCACAGCACCGACGATCCGGGCGTGTGGCCGGGGGCCGGGCGCAGCCACACCGAGTCACTCAGCTGATGGTCGCCGGAGAACTGCACGGTCTGGTCGGCCACCGGGATGACGCTGTCCTCGAACACCGTTCGCATCTCGTCGGTGGTCTCGGGGTTGTCGGGCGCGAAGAACCGGTAGTCGGCCTCCGGCATCAGGTAGCGGGCGTTGGGGAAGGTGGGCACCCAGGCGCCGTCGACCAGTTGGGTGTTCCAGCCGACGTGATCGGTGTGCAGGTGCGTGTTGAGGACGACGTCGACGTCGGCCGGGTCGATGCCCGCGGCCCGCATGTTGTCGAGGAATGGCGTGTCGAGGTGGTCGAGCGGCAGCATGTGCGGCCGGTGCCGGTCATTGCCCGCGCCGGTGTCGATGACGATGGTCAGCCCGTCCACCTGCAGCACCCAGCTCTGGATCGCGATCCGGAACAGGTCGGTCTCGGGGTTCCAGAATCGCGGCGCCAGCAGCTCGGCCTCGGCGTGCCAGGCCTCCGGCGGTGTCGACGGCCACAGCGTGGTGGGGATTTGCACCTGGGTTTCCGCGACGCGCGTCAAGACGGCGTTGCCGAGCCGGATTCGGTCCGTCATACCGCGAGACTAAGGCCGGCCGTGCCAGGTGATGCCCAGACACGCGCCCCGCGTGCGGGTCATCCAGGAACGGTGACACCGGTAGTGTGGTTGACCAGCAGCTCGGATGACGTCCGGGCAGTAGAGCACCGAGGGAGAGACGATGAGCGGTCCAGAGGGAACTGATCCGTCACAGCAGTGGCAAGGTCAGCAGCCCGCTTGGGGTCAGCCGGCGTCCGGCGCCGAGCAGCCGACCACTGCCGCCCCGGCGTGGGGGCAGCAGCCGGCCTACAACCCGGAGCAGTACCAGCAGCAGTACCCGGCGGTGCAGCCGGGCGCCGCGCAGCCTGGGGCACAGCAGGTTCCGGGCTACCCCCAGCAGCAGTACCCCGGTTACCCGCAGCAGGGTTACCCGCAGCAGGGCGCCTACGGTCAGCCGCAGTACGGCCAGCCGGGTCAGTACGGTCAGCCCCAGTACGGCCAGCCGGGTCAGTACGGCCAGCCGCAGTTCGGTGAGGGTGCCGCGGGTCAGCAGTTCGACCAGCAGTTCGGCGCCCCGGCTGCCAAGAAGGCCAGCAGCAAGACGCTGATGATCATCGGTGGGGTCGTGGCCGCGGTTGTCGTCGCGGTCGTCGGTGTCCTCGGTTTCCTGTGGCCGGGCTTCTTCGTCACCACCAAGCTCGACATCAACGCCGCGCAGTCGGGCGTGCAGAAGATTCTGACCGACGAGACCAACGGCTACGGCGCCAAGAACGTCAAGGACGTCAAGTGCAACAATGGCACCGACCCTGAGGTCAAGTCCGGGCAGACGTTCGACTGCGACGTGAACATCGACGGCACCAAGCGCACCGTCAAGGTCACCTTCAAGGACGACAAGGGCACCTACGAGGTCGGCCGCCCGAAGTAGTTCCACTCAACTCTCACCAGGCCCAGGCCGGAACCTCTACGTCATATGTGACACGAGGGTTCCGGCCTGAGTCGTTTACGCCGTCGAGCGTGCGGCTGGATCGCCCCACCGAGCAGATCTGCGATCTGACGGCACACTCGTCGCATGAACCGGCGGATTACAGCTTGTCGAGCGCCTTCTGCAGCCGCGCGATGGAATTGGTGATGCCGTACTTTCCGGCCAGGTCGGCCACGCGCTGCGGGTCGCGGGCCGCGAGCGGCAGGGCGTCGGACTCCGTCGACAGGGACACCGGCGCATCGGTCGCGACGAGGACGACGGGCAGCGCGGCCGTGATGTAGTCCGCCGCGGCCAGGATTTTCTTGCGTTGCGCCGCAGCCATTTTGGAGGTCGGGTCCTGGGCGGCCGCCTCGATGGCGGCCAGTGAACCGTAGGTCTGCAGCAGGGTTGCCGCCGTCTTCTCGCCGATGCCGGCGACGCCCGGCAGACCGTCGGACGCGTCGCCGCGCATCAGGGCGAGTTCGGCGTATGCCGCGCCCGCGCGATCCAGCGGGACGCCGTAGGTCCCGGCGACCTCGGCAGGCCCGTACAGCACCGCCTTGGCCAGGCCGCGGCCGATATAGAACACCCTGATTCCAGGTCCGTCATCACTGGCCAGCTGCAGCAGGTCGCGGTCACCGCTCACCACGATCGCGGGGTCGGTCTGTTCCCGGGTCGCCAGCGTGCCCAGCACGTCGTCCGCCTCGAAACCTGGTGCGCCCGCGGTGGCGATGCCGAAAGCGTCGAGCAGCTCCATGATCACGGCGACCTGGGGTGTCAGATCGTCGGGCACCTCCTCGATATCGGGCTCGCCGTCCGGGTTCTCCTCGAGCACGCGGTGCGCCTTGTAGGACGGGATCAGGTCGACGCGCCACTGCGGCCGCCAATCCAGATCCAGGCACACCACCAGGCGGCCGGGACGGTGCTGGGTGACCAGGGCCGCGATGTTGTCGATGAAGCCGCGGACCGCGTTGACGGGGCGGCCGTCCGGCGCGGTGATCGAGGACGGCACCCCGAAGTACGACCGGAACCACATGCTGGCTCCGTCGAGCAGGAGGATCGGCTGGTTCATGCTCAGGCCCGCCTGTCGCGGATGTCGGTCGGCATCGCACTAGCCTATTGCTATGCGGGCGAGCGAAGTGACGGGGAATGTGACAGCAGGTCGATTCAACACCGACGTCTATGCCGCGCGTCTGCGCTCGGCCGCCGCGGCCGCCCAGGCCGCCGGCCTGGCGGGACTCGTCATCACCCCGGGGTACGACCTCCGGTATCTGGTGGGGTCGCGGGCGCAGACATTCGAGCGGTTGACGGCACTCGTGGTGCCCGCCGACGGTTCGACGCCGACGGTCGTGGTGCCGCGGCTGGAACTGGCGTCGCTGAAGGAGTCGGCGATCCTGGAACTGGGCCTGGCGGTGCAGGATTGGGTCGACGGCGACGACCCCTACGCGCTGGTCGCCGCGGCGCTGCCGGGCAGTGCCGTCGCGGTGACCGACGCGATGCCCGCGCTGCACCTGCTGCCGCTGGCATCGGTGCTCGGCGCGGTGCCGGTACTCGCCACCGACGTGCTGCGGCAGTTGCGAATGATCAAGGACGCCAGTGAGATCGACGCCCTGACGAAGGCGGGCGCAGCCATCGACCGCGTCCACGCGCGGGTGCCCGAATTCCTGAAGCCGGGCCGCACCGAGGCCGACGTCGCCGCGGACATCGCCGAAGCGATTGTCGCCGAAGGGCATTCGGAGGTGGCATTCATCATCGTCGGCTCCGGACCGAACGGTGCCGACCCGCACCATGAATGCTCGGACCGTGAATTGCAGGTGGGGGACATCGTCGTCGTCGACATCGGCGGGCCCGTCGAGCCCGGCTACAACTCGGACTGCACCAGGACCTACAGCATCGGCGAGCCCGATCCCGCGGTGGCACAACAGTATTCGGTGCTGCAGCGGGCGCAGGCCGCGGCGGTGGCCGCGGTCCGGCCCGGGATGACGGCCGAGCAGATCGACGCCGCGGCCCGCGACGTGCTGGCCGCCGAAGGGCTGGCCGAGGTGTTCGTCCACCGCACCGGTCACGGCATCGGCCTTTCGGTCCACGAGGAGCCGTACATCGTGGCGGGCAACGCATTGCCGCTCGAGCCCGGCATGGCGTTCAGCGTCGAGCCCGGTGTGTACTTCGCCGGGCACTGGGGCGCCCGGATCGAGGACATCGTCGTCGTCACCGACGACGGCTGTGTGTCGATGAACAACCGGCCGCACGATCTGGTGGTTGTCCCGGTTTCGTAGCGGGCTGTTGTCAAGATCGGCTAAGAAAGCCAAGATCGAGGCCATGGCTGAAATCCGCCGTGGCCGCACGGGACGTGCCGCCAAGCTGGCAACCCTTCCTGCCGGGATCGCGGGCCGCGCCGTCCTGGGCGTCGGCAAGCGCATGGCCGGCAAGTCGAAAGAGGACGTCAACGCCGAGCTCGTCGAGAAGGCCGCCGAACAGCTCTTTCAGGTGCTGGGGGAGCTCAAGGGCGCGGCCATGAAGCTGGGGCAAGCACTTTCGGTCATGGAGGCCGCGATCCCGCCGGCGTATGCCGAGCCCTACCGCGAGGCCCTGACCAAGCTCCAGAGCGACGCCCCGCCGCTGCCCGCCGAAAAGGTGCACCGCGTGCTCGATGCCCAGCTGGGCACCAAGTGGCGTGAGCGTTTCCAGTCGTTCGACGACACGCCCGTCGCCTCCGCCAGCATCGGGCAGGTGCACAGCGCGGTGTGGAGCGACGGCCGCCGCGTTGCGGTCAAGGTGCAGTATCCGGGCGCCGATGAGGCCGTGCGCGCCGACCTCAAGACGCTGCGCATGCTGACCACACTGTTCAAGCAGGTGGTTCCGGGCGCCGACGTCAAGAGCATCATCGACGAGCTCATCGAGCGCACCGAGGAGGAACTGAACTACCGCATCGAGGCGGACTATCAGCGGGCGTTCGCCAAGGCCTTCGCGGGGGACCCGCAGTTCTACGTCCCGGCGGTCGTCGCGTCGTCACCGAAGGTCGTCATCACCGAATGGATGGAGGGCCGCAAGCTCTCCGAGATCATCGCGGGTGGCACGGAAGACGAACGCAACCGGTGCGCGCACCTGCTGCTGGAGGTCACCATCAGTGCTCCGTACCGCTGCGGGCTGCTCCACGTGGACACCCATCCCGGCAATTTCATGCTGCTCGACGACGGCCGGTTCGGTGTCATGGACTTCGGTGCCGTTGCGGTTCACGAAGGCGGTCTGCCGCGCGCGACCGGCCCCATCCTGCGGCTCGCGCGCGACGAGAAGTGGGAGGAGATGACGGCGTATCTGCGCGAGGAAGGCTTCATCCCCGCCGGGGCCACCGTCTCGCACGAAGAGATCAACGCTTATCTGCTGCCGTACATCGAGCCGTTGCGCCACGAGAGCTTCCACTTCAGCCGCAGATGGCTGCAGGGCATCGCCGCCACCGCCGCGGACATCCGCAGCGAGCAGTTCGCCGCCACTTTCAAGACCAGCCGCCAGCTGAATCTGCCGCCCAACTATCTGATGATGTTCCGGGTGCTCGGCGGTCTACTCGGGATTGCCGCACAGCTGGACGCGACCATCAACTACGCCGAGATCGTCGACAAGTGGGTGCCCGGCTTTCACGAGGACTGAAGATCGCGCGGTAACTCCGGAGTCGTTGCGGCTGGTGGAACACCTTGCTGGGCAAGATGTTTGACCTCATTGGTCACTTTCGGCACAGGCGTCCCAAACTGCGGAAACTTGTCGGTGATTCGAACTAGTGTGGCGCTCCACGGGTTTTCGTGGGCGCCTTTGCGCTGTTCAGGGGCTATTTTAGGTTGTGCGCCTGGGGTTTTGAGCGTGTCGGCGGCGAGTTGAAGGACGCGCACGCGGTGTCCCTCTAGGTTTCGGGGTTACCACACCAACCTCAACCGCCAGGAACGATCCGCGTGCGCGTCAGTACTGCATTTAACCGAATACTTCAGGTCCCCGGAGCCAACGTCACCGATGTCACCATCGGCGACCGCGATATCGAAGTCACCGTCGGCCTTAAAGCCCGCTCGATGCGCTGCCCGTGCGGCAAACGTGTGCGGGCCGGTTATGACCGCCGGCGCCGGCGCTGGCGCCATGTGGATCTGGCCTGCAAGAAACTGTGGCTGGTCTACGACATCCGCCGCACGAACTGCCCACGCTGCGGCATCGTCACCGAGCAGGTGCCGTGGGCTCGTCCCGGTGCCCGATTCACCCGAGACTTCGAAGACACGGTGCTCTGGCTGGCCCAACGCACCGACCGCACCACCGTGGCCACGCTCATGCGGTGCGGCTGGGAATCGGTCACCGCCATCATCAACCGCGGTGTCGACGAACTGCTCGACCAACGACGACTCACAGACCTGTACCGGATCGGCGTCGACGAAATCTGCTACCGCCACCCGCACAAATATCTGACCATCGTCGGCGACCACGACACCGGCACCGTCATCGGAGTCCAGCCCGGACGCAGTGAAGAATCGCTATCGAAATTCTATGAACAACAACCTGATTCGACACTAGAGACGATCACCGCCGTGAGCATGGACGTGAGCAAGGCGTTCCGCGGAGCCACCCGAACCCACCTACCGGAAGCCACCATCTGCTTTGACCCGTTCCACATCATGCAATGGGTCAACCGGGCATTGGACCGGGTCTTCGCCGCCGCCGCCAGCGGACCGGACAAAGTCGCCATGACCTCAGCGCAGTGGCGCCAGACCCGATGGGCGC
The DNA here is from genome assembly GCF_045310895.1 of Mycobacterium sp. SMC-18. Lineage (NCBI taxonomy): Bacteria > Bacillati > Actinomycetota > Actinomycetes > Mycobacteriales > Mycobacteriaceae > Mycobacterium > Mycobacterium sp. SMC-18. The sequence goes on along the minus strand of NZ_JBJIAL010000027.1, from coordinate 531 downwards.
TGCGCACCGGCGAAAACAAACTCACCGACAACAAACGTGAACTGGTCAACCAGATCGCCCGCGCGAACCGTCACGTCGGCCGGGCCTGGGCCCTCAAAGAACAGCTGCGCGACCTGTATCGACTCCCACACGAACCCGGTGTCGCCCGTCAACGACTCAAAGCCTGGATCACCGCCGCCAAACGCAGCCGTATCCCGTCCTTCATCGAACTCGGCAAACGACTACAGGAACACTTCGACGCCGTCATCGCCGCCGTGGAACTCGGCATCTCCAACGCCCTCCTCGAAGGCATCAACGCCAAAATCCGACTCATCAACGCCCGCGGCTACGGCCACCACTCCGCCCGAACACTGACCTCAATGATCTATCTCTGCCTGGGCGGGCTCCACCCTCAGCTACCCACGAGAAGGTGAGGAGTAGCACTAGTGTTCGATGTATGGGATTGACCGATCCGGCCGCTGTCGAGGAGGCGTACGCCGCCTACGAGGCGGCGCATGCGCGGCTCGCGGCCTTGGACTACACCGGTCTGGA
>NZ_JBJIAL010000026.1:0-73337 GCF_045310895.1 Mycobacterium sp. SMC-18 | reverse complement strand
ACACCCAGCCAACCAGACACCCCAATCACAGGCCGACAGCAGCTGACCGTTCTACACCCTCAATCATGAAGAGCCCGTTATGGGCCCGCTTGCCACTTGTTGCCCGATCCATTGGCGTCGCTGACGCACACGAGTGGGACACCGTCGCCGGTTTGAGCCGCCGTGCTCGGCGAGCAGTCCGCGCCGATCGTACGAGTGCCCACTAGCGGAGCTGACGAGACCCACATCCCTGGCCCGTTCGGCGGTCTGTAGATGCACGCTTGCGTTTCGCCGCCGGGCGTTGTCCTGAATATAAAGCGGTCGTAGTTGGTGCACCCATCGCCGGCTGGCTTTGTCTGGGGATTAGACGGGCCGGACGAGGTCGCTGTCTCGCACGCGACACCGTCGCCGTCCCGGTCGAGTTTTCGGCTGTAACCTGGCTCGCCGACGTACAACGGTGCGGCGCCAGCGCTAATCGCCTCGGCACAGCTCCCGAATGAAACTCCTGAAGCGATAGGGGCAGGTGTCAGGACCGCCACAGTTGCTGTGGTGGCAGCGAAAATCATCGACTGTCGCGTGCCGAACGTATCGATCGATTAATCATCCGTCGTCAGTCGCCCAGTGCCGTCTGTGTTCCTGCGAATGCGAGGTGGTGAAGCTCGGCAACATCAACGGTGGTCGAATCTGCTGGAATATCAAATGAGTGGGTCGGCGAAGACGTGGTCACGCTGACGCACGCTATCAGTGCGTGCACAGCTGATACTCGGATAATCGTCAGAAATTGCTGGTTCGAGCGACCGCTGCCGCCACCAACAAGTGGCCAGGCCCGCGCAGAACCTTTGCGACCAAAGTTGGTGCGACCGAAACGCCCCGGCCCTGTTTGGCCGGGGCGTTTTCGTGAGGCGATGGCCGACGTCGGGGTGTCACCCGAAGATAAGTTGCCTCTGCCCGCGGGCGGCAACATGGTCGTACGCGAAACCCGCCCATACCGAACGCATTTCACGTCCGAGGTTCTCGTCGACGGTGCGTGGCTCGGGGCCGAGCATCGGCGCGTCCGTCCATGCGCCTACTGCGCCAAGGAGGAGCGGCAGCTCGATGCAATGGCAGGCGCCGAGAGGCGCCCGCGGTGGTGCCCAGTCGACGCGGAAAGTCGCTGCGTGTCCACCTGCGCGCTCCCAGCTGCGGGCGAGATCGATTGCCGGCCTGCCGAACTCGGCGCGCGTCATGTTGCGTCCGATCAGCGTCGTGAGCGCGGCACCGAGCGGTCCGAGCCGCTGGACATGCTCGCCGCGGGGATCCATCGACACAAAGGGCCGGCCGTCGTCACGGGTGTAGCCGACCAGGATTTCGACACGCCTAGCCGCGTCGGCGATCTGCGACTCGAATTGTTCGGCGGAGACCAGCGGTGCGTGACCGAGAATCGGTGCGTAGGCCATCATGGCGACCCGCCCGAACGGCTGAGCGGCTGTCAACGCGGCAACCTGTGCAGCGAGCAGCTGCTCAATGTCGGCTTCCATGGCCGGCACGCCCGCCAACGACACCAGCGCGGCCTTGCGCATCGCGGCGGCCATCGCCGAGCGCTCGCGCGGCAGGCCGAGCGGTGCGCTCTGCAGGATGGCCCGGGTGAAGAGTCCCGCTGTCTCCGGGCACAGCATCAGCGACATCACAGAATCTCCGCCAGCGGATTGGCCGAACACCGTCACGCGCTGGGGATCGCCGCCGAACGCCGAGATGTTGTCGCGAACCCATTGCAGAGCGCAGATCTGGTCACGCAGGCCGAGGTTCTGCGTCGCCGGGTCATGGATGTTCAGGTAGCCGAAGATGCCGAGGCGGTAGGTGACCGTCACCACTACGACTTGTCCCTCGGCCGCCAGCGTCTGAGCGTCGTACTTCGGGGATTCGCCACCACCCGATACGTAGGCCCCGCCGTGAAACCACACCATCACCGGCAGACTTTCGGCATCCGCCGGAGCGGTGACGGTGAGCACTTGGCACTGCTCACTCTTGGTTAGGTCGTCGACGAAGGCGCCCGTGACGGACTGCAGACGGGATGGCAGTTGAGGGCACGCAGGGCCACGCTCGGTGGCATCGATCACTTCTCGTCCGAACGTGACGGGTTCCGGGGCGGCGAACCGGTCGGCGCGGGCATAGGGAACGCCGCGGGCGACCACCACGCCGTCGTTTTCGATCGCCTGCAGGGTGGTGCCGCCGATGTCGATGCGCGTGGCCGCCATCGGCTCACAATATGAAGGACCCCCGATCCGCGCGGATCGGGGGTCCTTGGTCGGGCGGTCAGAAGGCCTGGTCGACGAAACCGTTGCTGGTGTTGGTGTTGTCGTGGTTGTCGACGCTGTAGTGGGGACCGATCGGGGTTCCGGTGGTGGCCTGCGCGGGGACGGCCAGACCCAGGACGGCGGCGGTCATGCTGGATGCGATCAGAGTGGCAAAGCCGAACTTCTTCATTTTGAACCCCTTTTTCGGTTGTTGTGGTGCTCTGATGGTTGAAACCGGTTGTGCGGCAGTACCATTCCGATCGGCAGGATTTGATGCACGGTTGGCAGAATTAAGTCTTTTGTGACGGACGCGGTAGCCGTACAGGGAATATCTGCGATTTGCCTGCACCGTCCTCACCGCCGGCGCGATGCTTGGGTCAGAGGAGGGCATCATGACCGAGACGACGCCATCGCTGTACCGCCGGCTGGGTGGCTATGACGTGATCGCGGCCATCATCGACGACATGTTCGCCTTGTTGCGAGCGGACCCGGCCTTCGCTCGTTTCGGGTCGGGCCGCAGCACCGATTCGCACATGCGGGCGCGGCAGCTGCTCGTCGATCAGATGGGTGAGCTGACCGGCGGGCCGTGTTACTACATCGGGCGTGACATGTTGACCTCCCATGCGGGACTGGCGATCTCCGCCGCGGAATGGGAAGCCAACATGAAGCACGCTGACGCCGCACTGCTCAAGAACGGTGTGCCGGACGCCGAAAGAGCGGAGTTCCTGGCGCTTTTCGAGCGCTACCGCGACGACATCGTCGAATAGCGGTCCCGGTCGACCCGGGTCTCCGCTAGTTTCGCCCTGTGGATGCGCAAGCGGTGCGGTGCTGGGTGCAGGAGCGGCATGCCCAGCTTCATATGCGCAAGTGGATGCTGGAGTTCGACGACGCCGACCCCGAACGCGAGTTCCGGGCACACGACGACGCGAACGGCCTGCGGGCGGCGACCTTCGCACAGGTGGTCGGCGTCCTGTTCACCGTCGTGTACGCGGGTGTGGATTTCCTTGTCCTGCACGGTTTCGTCCCCGGCGCGCTGATCGTCCGCGTGGTCACCATCGGCATCTTCCTGCTCGGCATCGTGGCGATCCGCCGGGTTCGAACGCTCCAGGACCGTCTGCAGGTCGCCGCTGTCGTGCAGCTGACGATCGTCCAGGTGCTGCTCGTCCCGGTGCTTGCCGGCATCGGCGATTTCCCGACCCAGTACCTGATGACCTCGGCCACCGTCACGCTGCTGGGCGCCGTCGGTCTACTGCGGCTGCGGATGCACGCCGCCCTGGCCAACACGGTGGTGTTCGTCGTGGTGTGCCTGGAACTGCCGAACGCCCGGGGGAACCTGAACGAGCTCGGCACGATGGCACCGCAGATCGCGGGACTGGCCGCGATCAGCGTGCTGATCGCCTATGCGCTGGAGCGGCTGCGGCGCATCGACTTCCTGCGGCAGCGTGAAGTCGAACGAGAGCGGGCCCGAACCGAGGAGATTCTCTACAACGTGCTGCCAGCACCGATCGCGGACCGGCTGCGCGACGGCGCGCTGACCATCGCCGACTCGGCGCCCAGCGTCAGCGTGTTGTTCTCGGACATCGTGGGCTTCACACCCCTGTCCGAGACGCTGACACCGGAGGAGCTGGTGCAGTTGCTGGACACGATGTTCCGTGCCTTCGACGAGCTCTGCGACCGGCGTGGCATCGAGAAGATCAAGACGGTCGGTGACGCCTACATGGCGGTGGCCGGCCTGCCCAATCCCGACGCGGACCACGCTGCCTCGATGGCCGAACTGGCCCTCGACATGCAGCGCACCGTCACCGGCCTGTCATCGAGTTGGCCGAGTCCGATCTCGATGCGGATCGGCATCTCGTCGGGTCCGGTGGTCGCGGGCGTGATCGGGCAGCGCAAGTTCATCTACGACCTGTGGGGCGACACCGTGAACACCGCGAGCCGCATGGAATCCAGTGGCCGCCCGCACCGTATCCAGGTGTCCGCGTCCACGCACGCGCTGCTGGCGCACCGCTACGCATTCAGCGACCCGCAGGTGGTCGAGGTCAAGGGCAAGGGACGCATGACGACGTACTTCTTGGAGGGCGCTCGGTGATGAGTGAACCGCTGCTGCGGCGCGACCGCGATGACCGCGGCGTCGTGACGCTGACGCTGAACCGGCCGCAGGCCTTCAACGCCCTGTCCGAGGCGATGCTCACGGAACTGGGGGAGGCGTTCGCCGCGATCACGGACGATGCGACGGTGCGGGCCGTCGTCCTCGGGGCATCCAGCCGGGCTTTCTGCGCCGGCCACGACCTCAAGGAAATGCGCGCCGAGCCGTCACTCGAGTACTACCAGGAACTGTTCGCCCAGTGCACCGCGGTGATGATGGCGATCCAGCGGTTGCCGGTCCCGGTGATCGCGCGGGTTCAGGGCCTGGCTACGGCGGCCGGCTGTCAGCTCGTCGCGATGTGCGATCTCGCGGTGGCGAGCCATGATGCCCGCTTCGCCGTCAGTGGCATCAACGTCGGATTGTTCTGTGCCACACCGGGAGTCGCGTTGTCGCGCAACGTCCCGCGCAAAGCCGCCTTCGAGATGCTGGTGACCGGGGAGTTCATCGCGGCCGACGAAGCCAAAGCCCTCGGACTGGTCAACCGGGTGGCGGCGCCGGAAGCGCTCGACGACGAAGTGGAAGCGATCGTCGCGAGCATCGTCGCCAAGCCTGCCGTCGCCGTCGCGATGGGCAAGTCGTTGTTCTACCGCCAGCTCGAAGTCGGGATCGAAGCCGCCTACGCGGACGCCGGCGCGACGATGGCCTGCAACATGATGGACCCGAGCGCGCTCGAGGGCGTACTGGCGTTCATCGAGAAGCGCCCGCCCCACTGATGTGGCGGCGTGCGCCAAGAATCCGCCAAGGCCCGCGCACCACGCTGTGGCCATGAAGACCATTCTGATCGCGGCGCTCTCGGTCGCGGCCACCGCAGCATTGCCACTCGCCGCCGTGGCGAACGCCTGTGGCGGTGGCGGCCCGGTGCCGGCCAACCATGAATTCGTGACCCCGTCGGGGAACATCGTTTGTGACATCTACTCCGACGGCACTGGCGTGAATTGCGAAGTGCGGGAACATGCCTGGGTGCAGCCGGCATCCACGATGGGTCCCTACGGCCGGGCCTGTAATTTCAACTTTGGCGGTCTGCAGTTCTACGTCAGCAAGGGCAATCCCGGAAAGCTCGGATGCTACGAAGGCGCGAGTAACTTCACCGCCTCGAACCTCAAGACGCTCGACTACGGCCAGACCTTCACTCAAGGTTCGATCACCTGCACCAGCGAGCTGGCAGGCGTCACCTGCACCGACACAGCCACCGGGCACTTCATCCGCGTCTCGCGTGAGAATTACGACTTGGGCTGAGTGGTTGACGGTTCGGCCGCCCGCGGCGCACTGTGATGTGAGTCATATTTCTATCCGGACGCATCGGGGCAGAGAGGCGGCCGCTCGTGACCACGAAGGACAAGTACACGGAAGTGCCCACGCCGTACTCCTGGGACGTGCCGAGCGGCGGCGACGCACGCTTCACCTGGGAATATGACGACGGCCGCGGGCGCCTGCTGAACCTGTACCAGAAGGGCAAGGACAAACAGTGGGACGCCCAGTCGCGTATCGACTGGTCGCTTGATGTCGATCCGATGAACCCGATCGGCCTGCCCGACGAGTTCCACCCGCTGTTCGGCAGCCCGATGTGGGAAGCGGCCGACGAGAAGCGCCGCGCCGAGATGAAGCGCCATTCTCAAGCCTGGCAGTTCTCGCAGTTCCTGCACGGCGAGCAGGGGGCGATGGTGTGCGCGGCGAAGATCGTCGAGGTCGTCCCCGATCTCGATGCGAAGTTCTACGCGGCCACACAGACCATGGACGAGGCCAGGCACGTCGAGACGTTCTCGCGGTTCCTGCAGGAGAAGGTCGGCCTCGTCTACCCGATGAACAAGAACCTGAACCTCCTGCTGGAGGACACCCTGCGGGATTCGCGCTGGGACATGCCCTACCTCGGTATGCAGGTGCTCATCGAAGGACTCGCGCTCGCCGCGTTCGGGGTGCAGCGCGACTTGGCGGCGCCCGGGTCGTTGGCCAAGCAGGTGCTGGCCTATGTGATGCAGGACGAGGCCCGGCATGTGGCGTTCGGCCGAATCTCGTTGAAGGACTACTACTCCGGGATCACCGAAGCGGAGCGGAGCGAACGCGAAGAGTTCGTCGTCGACGCCTGCTATCTGATGCGGGACCGGTTCCGCGGCGAAGAGGTCTTCGAGACCCTCGGGCTCGACGTCAAGGCATGTGCCGAGTGGGTCGATACCTCGGCGCCCATGATGAAGCAGTTCCGCGCGCATCTGTTCAGCCGAATCGTGCCCATTGTCAAGGACATTGGGCTGTGGGGCCCCAAGGTGAAACAGGCCTTCGCCGACATGGGCGTGCTGGACATGGCCGGCTTCGACATCGAGTCGATGATGAAGGCCGACGAGGATCAGGCCGAGGCGCTCGACAAGGCACACGCCGAAATGGCTGTCCGGGCAGCTGAAGTGGATCAGGTCATTCAGGCGGCGAGCTAGAAACTTCCGAAGGCCACCGGTAGGGTGCTGGGTCCGGTCACGCCCAGCATCGACGGCCACGGGGACGGACCGGTGCGACGGAGGTTCGGCATCCGCTGGGCCATGACCGTCAATGCCTCCGTCAACTCCAACCGGGCAAGGTGAGAGCCCAGGCAGTAATGTGCACCGTTGCCGAAAGCGAGTGTCGCCGTCGAGTTTTCGCGGGTGATGTCGAAACGTTCCGGTTCGGGGAACGCCGCTGGATCACGGTTGGCGGCTGCGGTGTTGACGAATACCAGGGTGCCCGCCGAAATGGGTACTCCGGCGAGTTCGACGTCCTCGGCCGCAAGTCGGGACAGACTGAATCCGATTGGGCGGTAACGCATTACCTCGTCGACCGCCTGTGCGGCGAACTCGGGGTGTGTGCGAAGGAGCGCCCACTGGTCGGGATGGTCGCAGAAAGCGTCGATCGCCGCGCCGAGTTGGTTGCGTGTGGTGTCCGTTCCCGCCCCAAGCAGGGCGACAGCGAGCGCCAGCAACTCGTCGTGATCCAGTGCTGCTCCGTCGTCTTCGGCGCGGATGAGGTCGGAGATCACATCATCGGTCAGCTCATGACGGCGACGGGCGACCATGAGCTCCAGATAAGCGTCGAGCTGTTGCCACGCCTGCAGGACGCACGGCCCGTCGGTCGCCAGATTGAATTCGAAAATCTTGCCGATGTCGGCAATCCAGTCGGAGAACAGCCCCCAGTCCTGTCGGGGCGCCCCCAACAGCGCACAGATGATCGGTACCGGGAATGGCCGCGCGATGTCTGACACGACGTCGCAGTGGCCGGCAGTCACGTGCGGGTCGACGACGTCGGTGATGATGTCGCGGACGAGGCCTTGCAACCGCGCGATGGCGCGGGGTGTGAACGCCTTGGCGACCAGCCGGCGTTGCCGGTAATGACGTTCGCCGTCGATGGAGAGGATCAACGAGGAGATCCGTTGCCACAGTGGACCTTCGGTGATGCCCTGGGATTCCGCGGCGGCACGGTGTGCCACGGTGAAGCGTGGGTCGCGTAGTACGGCGCGAGCCAGGTCGTAGCTGAGTATCTCGGGCCCCAACGGGCCGATCGCCACCGGTCCGTGTCGACGTGCGGCGGCGATGGCGCGATGTGCGTCGTCCGGGTTGTGGCACTGCAGGTAGTTCAGCGTGGGCAGGCAGGTATCGATGGTCATGACATCGAGCATCAGCCGCGGACCGGCGCCAACCATCGGGGTATCCGCGCATCTTCTCCGGCGTGGGGGTCGTATACGACCCCCAGGCGCTGCGTTCTACGCCGTTCTGTCGATGTTCCGGCCCTTCCGAGGTCGCAGGCTGATTAGCATGATCGACACAGACGCGGCGCTGTTGAACTGCGGAGACCTGGCTATGGGCGAGCTGATACCGACCGGCACGGTCACGCTGCTGCTTGCCGACGTCGAGGGTTCGACCAGGCTGTGGGAGACGCGGCCAGACGACATGACGGCCGCCTTCGCAAACTTGGACCGCACGCTCGCGCAGCTGGTAGAACCCCACCACGGTGTCCGGCCGCTTGAGCAGGGGGAGGGCGATAGCTTCGTCATCGCTTTCGGTCGGGCCAGTGACGCCGTTGCGTGCGCGCTGGATCTGCAACGGGCGGCGCTCGACCCGATCCGGCTGCGCATCGGTATCCATACCGGCGAGGTGCAGTTGCGCGACGAGTCCAATTACATCGGGCCGACCATCAACCGCACCGCGCGGCTGCGGGACCTGGCCCACGGTGGACAGTCCATCTTGTCCAGTACCACAGCGGATCTGGTCACCGACCACCTGCCGGGTGCGGTGTGGCTGACCGATCTGGGCCGACACTCGGTACGAGACCTGCCTCGTCCCGAACATGTGATGCAGCTCTGTCATCCGGACCTCATCAACGATTTCCCGCCCCTTCGCACGGCCAAACCCGCTCGGGCGCACAACCTTCCGGCGCAGTTGACGTCGTTCATCGGTCGCAGTGCGCAGCTGGCCCAACTGCAGGAGAGCCTCACGGAACATCGGCTGGTGACGCTCACCGGGGCAGGTGGTGCGGGGAAAACTCGTATGGCAGTAGAGATTTCGTCTCAGCTTACCGAGAAGTTCCCGGACGGGGTCTGGTACGTCGACCTCGCTCCCATCACCGACCCGGCGGTGGTCGCGGTCGCCGCCGCGCACTCCATGGGGCTACCTGACCAGCCCGGGCGCTCGATCGTCGACATCATGGTCCGATTCGTTGCGGACCGAGGTGTGTTGCTGCTGCTCGACAATTGCGAGCACCTGCTGGACAGCTGTGGCGAGTTGGCCATGACACTGCTTGCGCGCTGTCCGCAGCTGACGATTCTGGCGACCAGCCGCGAGCCCATCGGTCTCGCCGGCGAAGTGATTTGGCGGGTGCCGTCCCTTGGATTGGCGGATGAGGCCGTCGAGCTCTTTCTCGACCGTGCCCAGCAAGCCCGTCCAGGATTACGGTTGACCGGCGACGATGCCGAACGGGTGCACGACATCTGCCGCCGGCTCGACGGTATGCCGCTGGCGATCGAGCTTGCCGCGGCTCGGGTGCGGGCACTGTCTCTGGGCCAGATCGTCGAGGGTCTGCAAGACCGCTTCCGAGTGCTGACCGGCGGTGCTCGCACCGCGGTGCGCCGGCAGCAGACCCTGCGCGCATCGGTGGAGTGGTCGTTCGGACTGCTCACCGAGCCCGAACGGATGTTGTTCCGCCGGCTCGGAGTATTCATGGGCGGGTTCGACCTGGAGGCGCGCAGGCGGTATGCGCGACCAGCTCGGTTGAGCAGTACCAGGTGCTGGACCAGCTCGGCCTGTTGGTGGACAAGTCGCTGGTTGTCGCCGACGACGGTGCCGGGGTCATGCGGTACCGAATGCTGGAGACCATGAGGCAGTACGCGTTGGAAAAACTCGGGGAGTCCGGTGAGTCCGTGACGGTTCGAGAGCGACACCGTGACTACTACGCCGGAAAGGCGACAAGCACTGCACCACATCTGGTGTCCGACTGGGCCAATGGCGAATTCGACAACCTCAGGGCGGCCCTGGCATGGAGCCTCGAATGCGCCGATATCGAGACCGCCTTACGGCTGGCGTCTGCGCTACAACCGTTTTGGGTGGCACAGGCGCGATTCCAGGAAGGACTGGCGTGGTTCGACGCAGCGCTGACCGACGAGCCAGGCGACGTGGCTCCTCACACCTGGGCACGTGCGGTGGCTGACCACGCGGTGCTGGCGTTGTGGGGAGTGGCCCCGGTCGGTCTGGAGCGGATCGATGCGGCTTTGTCGGTCGCGCGGCAGCTCGGAGATCCGTCACTTACTGCCGCCGTGCTGAATGCGTGCGGCAATCTCACCGTGGTGGCGACGGAGACCTGCCGAACGTACCTGGAGGAGGCAGCCCGTCTGGCCCAAGAATGCGGCGATCGACGGATCCTCTGCGAGGTCCGGCTCACTCAGGCGCTTGCAGGCCCATTCGGCGGCGATCCAGGGAGCCGCGCTGCGGCGGAAGAAGGCCTCGGCCTCGCCGGTGAGCTGGGAGACCGGTTCATGTCATGGAACATCCGGTGCTGGCTCGGCATCACCTTGTTCACGCTAGGTGAGCTCGACGAGGCTGAGCGAATGTATCGCCCGCTGACGACGGGATCAGCCCCGGACGAGCGCTTCAGGGTTTGTCTCGCCAATATCGGCTTGGCTCACGTTCACGCTTTTCGAGGCAGCCTCGCCGAGGCGCGGGAGTGCAACGACGTCGCGCTCAAAACCTCGGCGGCCATGGGTGGTTGGGCCGAGGATGCCATCTACACGGTCATCGCCTTCACTGCACTGGCAGGTGGCGACGGTCCCGCCGCGAGAGCAGCGTGTGAGACGTGTTGGCAGCGCACCGTGCCACAGCGCGAGCTCTTCATTCGCAGCCTCAATCCGATGGCTGATGCGTTGCTGGCATGTGGTGAACTCGCCGCCGCCCGACGCTGGGCTGACGATACTGTCGCTGTGGTGTCGGGCTGGCACAAAATGGTTGCCCTGCATGCGCGTTCGCGCGTCGCCATCGCCCAGGGGGAGTTGGCACAGGCCGAGCGCGACGCCCACGAAGCCCTGGCGATCGCCGCGCAGACACGGGGATTCATCCGGCTGCCGGACATCGTCGAGCGGCTGGCTCAGCTGGCGGTCTGCGCCGGCGAACATCAATTTGCGGCCCGCCTGCTCGGTGCGGCAGACGCGCTGCGTCAGCGCAATGGCATTGTGCGCTATCAGATCTACGACCACGAGGTTTCCGATGCGCAGGCGGCGGCGCGGGACATGCTCGGCGACGCCGACTTTCAGTCGGCGTGGCACGAGGGGGCGACGTTATCAGCCGATGAGGCCATTGCGTTCGCCCAGCGTGGTCGCGGCACCCGCAGGCGGCCAGCGAGTGGGTGGGAATCACTCACTCCGACCGAGCGTGATGTCGTGCGTCACGTCAGTGACGGCTTGTCCAACAAAGATATTGCGGCTCGGCTGTTTATGTCGCCCCGGACGGTGCAGACTCACCTCACGCACGTGTACGCGAAGTTGGGGCTCGAGTCGCGGGTTCAGTTGGCGAAGGAAGCCGCGCGGCACACCTGAGCTGGGTCAGACCTTCAACGAAGTCGACACGTGCACCGACGAGGTCAGCGTCCGGTGCACGGGACAGCGTTCGGCGATGGCCAGTAGCTTCTCCCGTTGATCGTCGTCGAGGTCGCCGATCAACTCGATGTCACGATCGATGTGGTCGACCATGCCCTGTTGCGTCTCGCACTCGGCGCAGTCTTTTGCGTGAATCCGCGAGTGCCGCAACGACACCCGCACCTGTTCGAGGGGCAGCCCCTTCTTGGCGGCGTACATGCGGATGGTCATGGAGGTACACGCGCCCAGGGCCGACAGCAGGAGGTCATAGGGGGACGGTCCCGCATCGTCGCCGAACGGGCGTGGCTCGTCGGCGATCAACCGGTGCCCGCCGGCGATGATCTCCTGCGTGTAGGTCCCCGAGCCGCTCTCGACGACGGTGACGGTGCCTTCGGGCGATGGTGTGGTCATGCCGACAAGGCTAACGGGGGGCCTCGGACAACGGGGCCAGGATCAACCGGCAGGCCAGCTGAATTTCGTCTTCGGTCTCGTCGGCGGAGATTCGCCCGTTCATGCTGGACTGCAGGATGCCGTGCCACGTGTGCTGGACCAGCCGCATCAGTGAAATATCTTGCGGCCCTGGGTCGTCCACACCGCAGATGGTCAGCAGCATGCTGCGGACCTGGCGGTCGATATGCCCCACCTCGGCCACGGCCGTCGCATCGGCGGTGTTCAGTGAATTGAGCATGGCTGCGGTCAGATGCGGTTGGCGCAGCATCGGACGGGTGGCGCGCGACAGCACGTCGAACACGCGGTCGGCCGCTGTGCCGGCCGGGGCCTTCCGGCGGTCGATACCCTCCTGCATCCGGTCCACCCGGTCGGCCATGAGGCCGACGAACAAGTGGGTCTTGGATGGGAAGTAGCGGTACAGCGTGCCGAGGGCGACCCCGGCCGCGCGGGCGACTTCGTTCATCTGAACCTGGTCGGCGGGCTTCCGCGCGGCGAGGGCTGCGGTGGCCTTGAGGATCGCGTCGCGCCGCTGCTGCTGCACGGCGGAGCTGGGCTCGGCGGCCGGGCGGGGTTCGGCGATTCTTGCCAAGGTGCAGCTCCTTTTTGGGTCTGGAGCGAATTCTAGTTGTTCGGTAGAGTCCCGAAACTGAAATTGATTCTAGTTATCTTGGAGGTCTGGACATGCCACGCTTCACCCGCGACGAGCTGATGGCCGCGCTCGATCACTACACCAAGGTCGTCGAGGTCTGTTCGAGCACGGGGGACTGGGCGCCGTTCGCCGATCTGTTCACCGAGGACGTCCACTACATCGAGCACGCCTACGGTGAGATGCACGGCCGCGAAGCGGTGCGCGAATGGATCGTCGGCGTCATGAAGCCGTTTCCGCACATGCGATTCCCGCACACCTGGGTCGCGATCGATGAGGAGAACGGCGCGATCGTCACCAAGATCATCAACGCCCTCGACCACCCGACCGAGCCGGGCAAGGTGTTCGGTTTTCCCAACATCACCCGCCTCGTCTACGCCGGCGACAACCTGTTCTCCTCGGAGGAGGACGTCTACAACCCGGTCCGGGACGCGCCGCGTGCCGTCGGTGAGTGGCTGCAGGCCGGCGGTGTCATGCAGGCCGAGCCGATGGCCGCCAAGCATGGCTGACGGCGTGAAGCTCATCTACGCCCTGTGGGGCTCGGGTCTGGACACCGCCCTGCATTCGACGCAATTGCACGTGCTGTTGCAGGCGGCGGGCGTGAACCGGTTGCAGATCAACGTCGACGATGTCGACGTCGAGGCCGCGATGCTGCGCATCACCACCTTCGACAACCCGGTCCCGGCGGTCGTCAGTGTGTGGGCCGACGCCGGTGTCGACCCGGACCCCATCTCCGATCTGCTGGCCGCGATCTCGCAGCGCAGCGCCGGCTGGGAGGTCGAGGAGACGGTGCGGCTGGAGCCGCCCGTCGTGGAAAACGGGGTCCGGACAACGGCATTGGCGCAGCTCGGTTTCCTGCGCATCCCGGCGGACCTCGACCCGGCCGACTGGCTCCAGATCTGGCAGGGGCAGCACACGAGCGTCGCGATCGACACCCAGGACACGTTCGGTTACGTGCAGAACCGCGTCCTGCGGACGGTGCACGGCACCGAACGGGTCGACGCCGTCGTCGAGGAACTGTTCCACATGGCGGCCATGACGGACGTGCACGCGTTCTATGGCAGCGGGGGAGACGATGCGGAACTGCAGCGGCGGATGACGCTCATGGTCGAGAGCGTGATGCGCTTCGGCGCCCACACCAACCTCGACTCGGTGCCGACGAGCAGGTACTGCTACGCGCTCTAACCGCCGTGGATGAGGTCGCGGATGTCGCCGTCGACGGATTCGTCTGCGACAAAGAGCAATTCGTCGCCGTCCTCGAAGCGGTCCCCGGATTTGGGCACGATGATCCTGCTGCCGCGCTGCACCGTCACCAACAGTGTGTTCGGCGGCAGGGTCATGTCCCCGATGGTGCGTCCGATCAGTGGGCTGTCCGGCGGCAGCGTGAATTTCGTCAGGTTCGCGTGCCCCTGACGTAGACCCATCAGCCGCACCAGGTGGCCGACGTCGATGGCGCCCTCGACGCCGGCGGCCATCGCGTGCGGCGTGGACACCGCGACGTCGACACCCCAGTCGTCGGTGAACAACCACTCGTTGGCGACGTTGTTCACGCGCGCGACGACCCGCGGCACACTGAATTCGGTTTTCGCCAACAGCGCCATGGCGAGGTTCGCCTTGTCGTCACCGGTCGCGGCGATCACGACGTCGCACATCTCGATGCCGCATTCCTCGAGCGCGGCCACCTCGCAGGCGTCGGCCCACAGCCAGTCGGCCTCGGGGACTGTGCGCGGCTCGTACTTGCGAATGTCGCGCTCGATCAGGAGGACCTTGTGCCCGTTGGCGACGAGTTCCTGTGCGACCGACCGGCCGACCGCGCCGGCGCCGGCGATCGCCACGCGCATGCCCCGGGTGCTCACGCAGCCATTGTCGCCTACCGCGTCCCGCAGCGAGTTCCCAGATACATTTGCTTCGGCCGCACACCGGAATGGGGGATTGATGACGCTCGAGCAGCTGAACCGGGTGCTGCTCGTCGGGGCGCTGGTGTTGTTGGCGAGCATCGTCGCCACGCGGCTCGCGACCCGCGTCGGCCTGCCCAGTCTGCTGCTGTTCCTCGGCCTCGGTGTGCTGGTCGGCGAAGACGGCATCGGGCTGCGGTTCGACGACGTCGCCCTGGTCCGGGACCTGGGGACCGCGGCGCTGGCGATCATCCTCATCGAGGGCGGTCTGACCACCAAGTTCAGCGACGTCCGCAAGAGTTTGGCGCCGGCGGCGGTGATGGCCACCCTCGGCGTGGCCGTCAGCACGGCCGTCACCGCGGCAGGCGCGCATCTGCTGTTGGGCATGGACTGGCAGCTGGCGCTACTGCTGGGCGCCATCGTCTCGTCTACCGACGCCGCCGCGGTGTTCTCCGTGCTGCGGGTGCTGCCGTTGCCCAGACGGCTGGCGGGTCTGCTGGAAGCCGAGTCCGGTCTGAACGACGCCCCTGCCGTCATCCTCGTCCTGATGTTCAGCGTGGTTCCGCTGGCCTTCCATCCGGCTCACGGGCTGGTCGACCTGGTCTACGAGCTGGCGGTCGGCGCGGCGATCGGCCTGCTGTGCGGGTACCTCGGTGCCGTCACGCTGCGCCGGATCGCGCTGCCGGCGTCGGGGCTGTATCCGCTCGCGACGTTCGGGCTGGGCACGGTGGCCTTCGCGGCCTGTGGGGTCACGCACGCCAGCGGATTCCTCGCGGCTTACCTGACCGGTCTGGTGCTCGCGAATTCCGGGCTGCCGCACCGCGCGGCCACCCGGTCGTTCGCCGAGGGGCTGGGTTGGCTGGCTCAGATCGGGCTGTTCGTCCTGCTCGGCCTGTTGGTCACGCCCAGCCAGCTCGGTGACGACCTGGTGCCGGCCGTCGTCATCGGCCTGGTGCTGCTGCTGTTGGCCCGGCCGTTGTCGGTGGTGTTGTCGCTGATCGGCTTCCGGGTGCCCTGGCGGGAGCAGGCCTTCCTGTCGTGGGCCGGATTGCGCGGCGCCGTGCCGATCGTGCTGGCCACCTACCCGATCGTCACCGGAGTGCCGGACAGCCAGCGGCTACTGAACATCGTGTTCGTGCTGGTGGTGGTGTTCACGCTCGTGCAGGGGCCGAGTCTGAAGCCGATCGCGCACCGGCTCGGACTGATCCGCCGGGACGTCACCCGCGAGATTCAGGTGGAAGCGGCGCCACTGGACGTGCTCGACGCGGAATTGTTGACGCTGACAGTGCTGCCGCAGTCGCGGCTGCACAACGTGACGGTGCTGGAACTGCGGCTGCCCGACCCGAGCGTGATAACCCTGATCATCCGCAAGGGCAATACCTTTGTGCCGCAGCCGGACACGCGCCTGGAAGCTGGTGACGAGCTGCTGATCGTCAGTACCAGCACCACCCGTGAGGCCACCGAGCGCAGACTGCGCGCGGTGAGCCGCCGCGGGAAACTTGCCTATTGGTTCGATGAATACGGTGAGCCGGACTGACGGCTGCGACTACTGCGCCGAAAACCGCATGCCGGCGAACGTTCGAGGAACGCCTGCTGGGATGCGGTTTCGGTGGAGATGGACTACGACGCGCGGCGAATGCCCCGCTTGAGCAACAGTTCGCGCTCGCCTTCGCTGAGCCCGCCCCAGATGCCATACGGTTCGCCGACGGCCAGGGCGTGCGACCGGCATTGAGTGATCACAGGGCAGGCCCGGCACATTTCCTTGGCGCGCATTTCACGCTGGGCCCGAGCCCGGCCGCGCTCGCCATCGGGATGAAAGAACACCGCTGAGTCGACGCCACGGCAAACGCCGTGCATCTGCCAATCCCACATATCGGCGTTGGGTCCGGGAAGCTGCTGAGGCTGTGGCATTGGGAACGACTCCTCCCCGCGCATCCATTTTGGAAATCTGTGGATACGCGTTGATCTGCAAATGACCCGAGAACTTGTCGCCGATGACAACTCGTGCACACAAAGTAGAAGGATTCGGCAAATTCCGTCAATAGCCACGCTCTGTGCGAAACCCCATAAGCGCAGGTCAAGAATTTACATC
Organism: Mycobacterium sp. SMC-18; assembly: GCF_045310895.1. Lineage (NCBI taxonomy): Bacteria > Bacillati > Actinomycetota > Actinomycetes > Mycobacteriales > Mycobacteriaceae > Mycobacterium > Mycobacterium sp. SMC-18. Next base: position 56,781 of record NZ_JBJIAL010000026.1, on the reverse strand, counting down.
ACGTTCATCTGCGCGATGCCTTGGAAACGAAACGAGTGGTGGCGATATTGTCGCAAGGTACCTGTTTCGGCAGTTCGCGACAGTTCGCCACGTTTGTCGATATGTGGCGGAATTGGAAGTCGTTGACATGTTGTTAACACGGCCAGCATTAATTATTAACCAAAGCTCTCGAACTCGCACGGCGAGAGAAGGCGGTCACGCGAAGGAGCGGCATTGATACCGTGCTGACTCGATGACCGCAACCGGTACCAGGACGGGCACTGTCGACCCGCCAGCAGTCCGTCTGTACGACGCCGCTTTTGGCAACGACCTGCCGTGGTGGCCGCTGCCCGCGGCGCACTCGGCCGGCGAACTGTGGCTGCGCGCCGTGGCTGCGGGCGGTCAGGGTCGATATGCCGTCGCCACCGCCGATCTCGACGCCGTGGCCCGGTGTGGTCGCGGTCCGTTGCTGTCGCTGGCGCACAGCACCCGTGCGTCGTTTCTCCGGCAGCTCGGCTGGCATCGCCTCGCCCGGGTTGCCGACGGGCGGGCGTGGGCCTTGGTCGCCCATCGGCGCGATGCCGCCGAGGCGCGGGCTGACGCCCTCGTCGGTCTGGCCGCCGATGCTCTCGGGATCGGCCGCTTCGCGGTGGCGCAGCGGCTGCTCGAGCGGGCCGCGGTCGACACCGACAACAGTGGGGTACCGCGTCAGCGGGTTCGGCTGGCCTGGGTCAGTGCGGAGTTGGCCATGGTCAGCGGTCGTGGCGAGGACTCCGTCGCTCATGCCGAACGCGCGCGGGAGCTCGTCGCTGACCTCGGTTCGCCGCGCCACGCCGTGAAAACCGACGTCGTGTATTCGGCGGCGCTGTGCAGCGCCGGCCGGTTCGACGAGTCCCGGCGTCTCGCCGACGCCGCGCTGGAACGCACGCAGCAGTTCGGGTTGGTGCCGCTGACCTGGGCATTGGGCTGTTTGTTGAGCGATATCGGGAGCGCCGGGCACAGCCCGGAAGCGATGGCAGAGATCCGTGACGCGGCGGCCGCCACGGTGCGCGCACGCGGCGGCCGATGGGCGGGATGAATCTGGTAGCTCACACCAGTCATTACTGTTGTCCTGACATACCAACCACGGCACTGCCTCGTCCGTAACGCTGGAGATTGCGCCCACGATGACATTTTCGGGAGATGGTCTCGATGCTGTCGTTGCTGATGCAGTTGCCGGCAATCGCGACGCGCTCCGCAAGGTGCTGGAAACCATCCGCCCGATCGTCGTTCGGTACTGCCGTGCGCGCTTCGGGGTCGGCGAGCGACAGGGTGTTTCCGCAGACGATGTGGCTCAGGAGGTGTGTTTAGCTGTGATCACGGCGCTGCCGCGGTACAAGGACCAGGGACGGCCGTTCCTGGCTTTCGTGTACGGCATTGCCGCTCACAAGGTTGCTGACGCGCATCGTGCCGCCGGCCGCAATCGCGCTGAAGCCACCGACGATCTGCCGGACCGCCCCTCGACCGAGCTGGGCCCCGAACAGTTGGCCATTGACGCCGACTCGGCGGCCCGAATGAACCGCTTGCTGTCCGTGTTGCCCGAGAAGCAGCGCGAAATCCTGATCCTGCGCGTCGTCGTCGGCATGAGTGCCGAGGAGACCGCGGAGGCCGTCGGCAGCACCGCCGGCGCGGTCCGCGTCGCGCAGCACCGTGCGTTGGCGCGGTTGAAGACCGAGATCGGTTCGACGGAGCGCGGCCATGCCTGACTCCGGACAATGGTCGCCGGGCGGCGGCGACCCCTCGCTCAACGAGATTCGACGCGTCGACCGCTTCTTCGACGCGCTCGCCGCAGACCAACACGCCTACTCGACGGATTCCACGGAAGCCGAGCTGGCGTTCCTGCTCGCGGACTGGCGCGACAGCATCCGCGAACCCGCGGTGACGACGCCCGTCACGGCCCGCGACGCGGTCGCCGCCCTGCAGAACGGGTTGCACCGCAAGGAATCTCGGACATCGCTGACCATCGTCGGCTCGGTCGCGGCCGCGCTGCTGTGCCTCGGTGGCTTCGGCACCGCGATCTACGCCGCTGGGCCCAACTCGTCGCTGTACGGCTTGCACACGGCGATGTTCGGCAGCGACAAGGCCAGCCGCGACGACCAGGTGATGCTGGCCGCGCAGACCGAGATGCAGCAAGTGCAGCAGCTGATCGACAACGGCCAGTGGCAGCAGGCGCAGGAGAAGCTCCAGGCGCTGAGCCCGACCGTGCAGAGCGTCGACGCCCCGGAGCACAAGCAACAGCTGATCCAGCAGTGGAATGCCTTGACCTACAAGGTGGTTGAGCAGGACCCCGCCGCGACGCTGCCGCCGCCGGGAGAGCCGATGCCGGTCCTGCCGTCGTCGCCGCTGACCCTGTTGCCGGTGCCGGTGGTGGAGACGACGTCGTCGTCGACCTCGTCGTCGACCTCGTCGTCCAGCACGTCGACGACCACATCGTCGTCCACGTCGGCCACCTCGACCGACGCGTCCGCGACGTCGACCAGTCCGTCGACCTCGCCCTCGGAGCCGACGAGCACGTCGGCCTCCTCGAGCGCCACGTCGCCGACCGAGACGACCAGTTCTCCGTCGCCGAGCAGCTCGACCGTCACCTCGTCTTCGGTTTCGACGGCCACCTCGGTGCCGTCGAGCGCGACGGCGACGGGGACGTCGCCTGCCACGGTGCCCTCGAGCGAGCCCGTCGTCACCAATCAGCCCACGGCGACGGCCACGCAGTCGGCCACGGTCGCACCGTCGACTGTGGCATCGCCGACGCAGAACCCGGCGCCCGCGCAGACGGTCACCACCGTCGCCCCGACTGTCACAGTGCCCTCGGTGACCACACCTGCACCGACAGTCCCGGCAGTACAGCCCACCGTGGCGCCCTCAACCAGGGAAGTGCAGCCGGAGCCGACGCGCGAGCGGTCAGTCGTGACGACGACGCAGGCCCCGTCAGGGTCGGGATCGGGATCGGGATCCGGATCGGGCCACGGGCAGCACTGACGTCATGCGGCGGCTGTTGACCCTCTAATGGGGGTGCTGCCTACTCGGCTTTTTTCGCCCTCAGCGGAACATCAACGCAGCCAGACGTGACATCCAGCACGTCAACAGAAAAAATCAGCGGTAGCCGTCGTGCTCGGAGGTTGCCTCGTTGAGCGACGCATCCGCATAACCGCGGCAGTAGTCCCACGTCACGTAGGCATCGGGCTCGGGATCGTAGGCCGGCTCGTGGGGACGGACGGTGCCGTCGACCAGCAGCTGCAGCAGGTTCGCCCGCAGCATGTCCCAGTCGTGGTAATGGTCCTGCTGACACTCGTCGCAACAGACGACGAGGCCGCGAATGCCCTTGTGCGCCAACAGTGTTTCGTACACTGCCAGATCGGCGAGATCGGCCTCGACGGCCATGCGTTCCTGCGGGTCCAGGGGTTGTCCGGGCTCCAGCGCATCCAGAACGGCCGACGGGTCCATGGGATCGTCGGCGAACGGGTCGGGTGGCAAGCCCGGCGGCAGGTGGGTCACGCACAGGTCCACCCTACTTATCACCCCCGACCATGCGCCAGCCGTTACCCCGGCGAGCCGCCACCGAGTGGAGTTCGTTGCACGCAGTCTGGGCCGATAGGATGGCTTTTTAGTTCCACGACTGTGTCTGCCCTGGAGGCCCCACCCATGTCGATCGCTGAAAGCAGCGTTCCCATCTCCGTTCCGGTGCCGACCGGCGGTGACGATCCGACCAAGGTCGCGATGCTCGGGCTGACCTTCGACGACGTCCTTCTGCTGCCCGCGGCGTCCGACATCATCCCGGCGACTGCCGATACGTCCTCCCAGTTGACGCGCAACATCCGGCTGCGGGTGCCGCTGGTCAGCTCGGCCATGGACACCGTCACCGAGTCGCGGATGGCCATCGCGATGGCCCGCGCCGGCGGTATGGGCGTGCTGCACCGCAATCTGCCGCTGAGCGAGCAGGCCGCGCAGGTCGAGACCGTCAAACGGTCCGAGGCCGGCATGGTCACCGATCCCGTCACCTGCTCGCCGAGCAACACCCTGGCCGAGGTCGACGCCATGTGCGCCCGGTTCCGGATCTCCGGCCTGCCGGTCGTGGACACGTCGGGGCAGCTCGTCGGCATCATCACGAACCGCGACATGCGCTTCGAGGTCGACCAGGACAAGGCCGTCGCCGAGGTCATGACCAAGGCTCCGCTGATCACTGCCCAGGAGGGCGTCTCGGCCGAGGCCGCCCTGGGCCTGCTGCGCCGGCACAAGATCGAGAAGCTGCCCATCGTCGACGGCCACGGCAAGCTCACCGGGCTGATCACCGTCAAGGACTTCGTCAAGACCGAGCAGTTCCCGCTGGCCACCAAGGACAGCGACGGCCGCCTGCTGGTCGGGGCCGCGGTCGGCGTCGGTGACGACGCCTGGACCCGCGCCATGACGCTGGCCGACGCCGGCGTCGACGTTCTGATCGTCGACACCGCGCACGCCCACAACCGCGGCGTGCTGGACATGGTCGCCCGCCTCAAGAAGGCCGTCGGCGAGAAGATCGAGGTCGTGGGCGGAAACGTCGCCACCCGGTCCGCCGCCGCCGCGCTGTGCGAGGCCGGCGCCGACGCCGTCAAGGTGGGTGTCGGGCCCGGCTCCATCTGCACCACCCGCGTCATCGCGGGTGTCGGCGCCCCGCAGATCACCGCCATCCTGGAGGCGACGGCCGCGTGCCGCCCCTACGGCGTGCCGGTCATCGCCGACGGCGGCCTGCAGTACTCGGGCGACATCGCCAAGGCGCTGGCCGCCGGCGCGTCGACCGCCATGCTCGGCTCGCTGCTGGCCGGTACGGCCGAATCGCCGGGTGAACTGATCTTCGTCAACGGCAAGCAGTTCAAGAGCTACCGCGGCATGGGCTCGCTCGGCGCCATGCAGGGTCGCGGTCAGGGCAAGTCCTACTCCAAGGACCGCTACTTCCAGGACGACGTGCTGTCCGAGGACAAGCTGGTGCCCGAGGGCATCGAGGGGCGGGTGCCGTTCCGCGGTCCGCTGTCCACCGTCATTCACCAGCTCACCGGCGGTCTGCGGGCTGCCATGGGCTACACCGGTTCGGCCACCATCGAGCAACTGCAGCAGGCGCAGTTCGTGCAGATCACCGCGGCGGGCTTGAAGGAAAGCCACCCGCACGACATCACGATGACCGTCGAAGCACCGAACTATTCCTCGCGCTAACTGACAGGGAAGTCAAAGAACACATGCGTGACATGGTCGAAATCGGCATGGGCCGGACCGCTCGTCGTACCTACGAACTGGACGACATCAACATCGTGCCGTCGCGGCGCACCCGCTCCAGCCAGGACGTTTCCACGGCCTGGCAGCTGGACGCCTACCGGTTCGAGATCCCGGTCCTGGCGCACCCGACCGACTCGCTGGTGTCGCCCGAGTTCGCCATCGAGATGGGCCGCCTCGGCGGCCTCGGCGTGCTCAACGGTGAGGGCCTGATCGGCCGTCACCGCGACGTCGAGGACAAGCTAGCCCAGGTCGTCGAGCTGGCGGCCAAGGAAGACGACCCGTCGGCAGCCGTTCGGCTGCTGCAACAGCTTCACGCGGCCCCGCTGGACCCGGAGCTGCTCGGCGCCGCCGTGGCACGTGTGCGTGAAGCCGGCGTCACCACCGCGGTGCGCGTCAGCCCGCAGAACGCCCAGGCCCTGACGCCGACGCTGGTGGCGGCCGGCATCGACCTGCTGGTCATCCAGGGCACCATCATCTCGGCCGAGCGGGTGGCGCAGGACGGCGAGCCGCTCAACCTCAAGACCTTCATCTCCGAGCTGGACGTGCCCGTCGTCGCCGGTGGCGTGCTCGACCACCGCACCGCTCTGCACCTCATGCGCACCGGCGCGGCCGGCGTCATCGTCGGCTACGGCTCGACCTACGGCGCGACGACCAGCGACGAGGTCCTGGGCATCAGCGTGCCCATGGCCACCGCGATCGCCGACGCCGCCGCCGCGCGGCGCGAGTACCTCGACGAGACCGGCGGCCGCTACGTGCATGTGCTGGCCGACGGCGACATCCACACCTCGGGTGACCTGGCCAAGGCCATCGCCTGCGGCGCCGACGCGGTCCTGCTGGGCACCCCGTTGGCCGCCGCTGCCGAAGCGCCTGGTGAGGGCTGGTTCTGGCCGGCTGCCGCGGCGCATCCGTCGCTGCCGCGCGGTGCGCTGCTGCAGGTCGCGCTGGGTGAGCGTCCGTCGCTTGACCAGGTCCTCAATGGCCCGTCCGACGACCCGTTCGGCTCGGTCAACCTGGTCGGTGGCCTGCGCCGTTCGATGGCCAAGGCCGGGTACTGCGACCTCAAGGAGTTCCAAAAGGTGGGCCTCACCGTCGGTAGCTAGTACCGGCGGTAGCGAGTTAGGTTTACCTTGGTAGCTGGTTACCGAGCGGTAGGTCCATACTTCTGCCATGGAGCCTGACTACGACGTCTTGATCATCGGCTCGGGTTTCGGAGGCAGCGTCAGCGCCCTCCGGCTCACCGAGAAGGGTTACCGCGTTGGAGTGTTGGAAGCCGGCCCCCGGTATTCCGACGCCGACTTCGCAAAGACCTCGTGGGACCTGCGAAAGTTCTTGTGGGCCCCCAAGTTCGGCATGTACGGCATCCAGCGGATCCACCTGCTGCGCAACGTGATGATCCTGGCGGGCGCAGGTGTTGGCGGTGGTTCGCTGAACTACGCCAACACGCTCTACATCCCGCCGGACCCGTTCTTCAACGACCCGCAGTGGAAGAACATCACCGACTGGCGCGCCGAACTGATGCCGCACTACGAGCAGGCGCAGCGCATGCTCGGTGTGGTCAAGAACCCGACGTTCACCGACGCGGACAAGATCATCAAAGAGGTCGCCGAGGACATGGGCTGCGCCGACACCTTCGTAGCGACGCCCGTCGGTGTGTTCTTCGGACCGGACGGTGAGAAGACCCCGGGCAAGACGGTGCCCGACCCGTACTTCGGCGGGGCCGGCCCGGCCCGCACCGGCTGCATCGAGTGCGGCGAGTGCATGACGGGCTGCCGGCACGGCGCGAAGAACACTCTGGTGAAGAACTACCTGGGCCTGGCGGAAAAGGCTGGCGCACAAGTACATCCGCTCACCACGGTCACCAGCTTCGAGCAGCGCGGCGACGGGCTGTGGGAGGTGTCGACCCGACGCACCAACGGCAAGGTGCGGCGCGGCAAGCGGACCTTCACCGCCAAGTACCTCATCGTGGCGGCCGGTACGTACAACACCCAGAAGCTGCTGTTCAAGGTGCGCGACACCGGCAAGCTGACCAAGCTGTCGGGCAAGCTCGGCGTGCTGACCCGGACCAACTCCGAGTCGATCGTCGGCGCGCAGACCCGCGAAGTGCCCACCGACATGGATCTGACGCACGGCGTGGCGATCACGTCGTCGATCCACCCGACACCGGACACCCACATCGAACCGGTGCGGTACGGCAAGGGCTCCAACGCCATGGGCATGCTGCAGACGCTCATGACGGACGGCGCCGGCCCGCAGGGCACCGACGTGCCGCGGTGGAAGCAGTTCCTGGACCAGGCCGGCGAGGACCCGCGTGAGCTGATCCGGCTGCTCAACCCCAAGCGGTGGAGCGAGCGGACCGTGATCGCACTGGTCATGCAGCACCTCGACAACTCGATCACCACATTCACCAAGCGCGGGCCCGGTGGCATTCGGATCATGTCGTCCAAGCAGGGCCACGGCGAGCCCAACCCGACCTGGATCCCGGTCGGCAACGAGGCGACGCGGCGGATGGCCGAGAAGGTCGGCGGCATCGCCGGCGGCACCTGGGGCGAGCTGTTCAACATCCCGCTGACCGCGCACTTCCTGGGCGGCGCGGCGATCGGCGACAGTGCCCAGACGGGCGTCATCGACCCCTACCACCGCGTCTACAACTACCCGACGCTGTTCGTCACCGACGGTGCCGCGATTTCCGCGAATCTCGGTGTGAACCCGTCACTTTCGATCGCGGCGCAGGCCGAGCGCGCGGCGTCGCTGTGGCCGAACAAGGGGCAGGACGACGCGCGGCCGGCACAGGGCGAGCCGTACCGGCGCATCGAACCGATCGCGCCCGACCGTCCCGTCGTCCCGGCCGATGCCCCCGGCGCGCTGCGCCGACTGCCGATCACCCCGGTTTAGTAGGGATTTGTGCACGATTTTCCGCGCTGACCGCGGAAAATCGTGCACAAATCCTCGGGGTCAGACGGTGTGCAGCCGCCGGTGTGTGGGCGCCCGGCCCGGCGGTTGCGGCGGCGGGGGCAGTAGCGACTGCCGCCGCTTGACATCGACGACGGTCGGCTCGCGCGTACTCAGCGTCAGGTCGGATCCGGCATGGCGGATTTCCAGGGTGGAGTCGGGCCCGTCGCGCAGGGTGTACGTCACCTCGTTGTGCGTCGCGTCGACGGTGATCCGAAACTCCCTCCACCGCAACCGAAATCGGAGCCGGGACAGACTGTCCGGCAGCTGCGGGTCGAGCGCGAGGATGCCTTCATCGTCGCGCAGGCCCCCGAAACCGGCGACCAGCGCGATCCAGGCGCCGGCCAGGGATGCCATGTGCAGCCCGTCGCGGGTGTTGTGGTGCAGATCGCGGAGGTCGATCAAGGCCGCCTCGTACGCATAGTCGTGCGCCAATTCCAGGTGGCCGACCTCGGCGCACATCACCGCCTGCGTGCACGCGGACAGCGAGGAATCCCGGACCGTGCGCCGCTCGTAGTAGTCGACGTTGTGCGCCTTCTGCTGAGCGGTGAAGGCGTGCCCTTGCCACTGCATGGCCAGCACCAGGTCGGCCTGCTTGATCACCTGCGCCGGATACAGTCGCACGTAGGGGTAGTGCAGGAACAGCGGATAAGCGCTGTCGGGCGTGAACTTCCATTCCGCGAAGGTGGTGAAGCCCTCGCACTGCGGATGCACGGCGAGTTCGTCGTCATACGGGATATGTGCGGCGGCTGCGGCGTCGCGCCAGGCGGCGGTCTCCTCGTTGGTCACGCCCATGGCATAGGCGTTGTCGGGGTGCCGCGTGCACGCGTCGGCCGCGACGCGCAGATTGTGCGCCGCCATCAGATTGGTGAAGACGTTGTCGCGCACCATCGCGGTGTACTCGTCGGGGCCGGTGACGCCGTCGAGATGCCAGACGCCGTGCCGGTCGTGGTGTCCCAACGACATCCACAACCGTGCCGTCTCCACCAGCACGTTCAGGCCGCAGTCGACTTCCAGGGATTGGTCACCGGTGGCGTTGCGGTAGCGCTCGAACGCCATCGCGATGTCGGCGTTGACGTGCCACGCCGCGGTGCCCGCCGGCCAGTACGCCGAGCACTCGGGTCCGGATATGGTGCGCCACGGGAAGCTCGCGCCGCGTAAACCCAGTTCCGCCGCACGGCTTTTCGCCAATCCCAGGATCGAAGCACGCCAGCGCAGAGCGTCGGCGACGGTATGCGGTTTCGTGTAGGTGAGCACCGGCAGCACGAAACCTTCGGTGTCCCAGAAAGAGTGACCGTCATAGCCGGTTCCGGTCAGCCCCTTCCCGGCGATGCCGCGGCATTCCGCGCGGGCACTGGCCTGCAATACGTGGAACAACCCGAACCGCACGGCCTGCTGACAGTCGGGGTCACCGTCGACTTCGACGTCGGCGCTGTCCCAGAAATCGTCGAGATAGGCGCGCTGCAGATCCAGCAGGCCCTCCCACCCGCTGTAGTGCGCGCCGGCCAGCGCACCGGCGACCTGATCGCGCAGCGCGGGCCGTGACCGCAGGCTCGACCAGCCGTACGCCAGATACTTTACGATGCGCAGTTGCTGACCCGGTCGCAGGCCGCAGATCACGGTGGTACGCGCCAGATCTGGGCGCGCGTCGGTGCTCACCTCGACACGGCCCGGGACCTCGATCTCGTGGTCCATCGCGGCGGCCATCATCAGGCCACTGCGCTTGGTCTGGTGGATCAGCAGGCCGCTGTGTTGGTTGTGTTCGTGGTGTATCGCCTGCAGGGGATTGGCGAGGGCCGCCGCGACGCGGGGATCCGACGAGGTCTGCGGCTGGTCCTCGTTGGCGACCAACTCCGATTGCACTGTGACGCGGGCGAATTCGTCGATGGCCTCGACGATGTATTCGATGGCCGCGACGCTGCGCTGGGCCAGCGAGACCAGCCGAACCGACTTGACGCGCACCTGTTTTCCGGCCGGTGAGCGCCAATGCACAGTGCGCGAGAGGGTGCCGGCACGCAGATCCAGAATTCTCTCGTGGTCGAGGAGTTCGCCGTACCGGACGTCGAAGGGCTCGTCGTCGACCAGTAGGCGGATGATCTTGCCGTTGGTGACGTCGACGATGGTCTCGCCGCCCTGGGGATAGCCGAATCCGCTTTCGGCGTACGGCAGCGGCCGGGTTTCGTAGAACGAGTTGAGATAGGTGCCGGGCAGCCCGTGCGGTTCCCCTTCGTCGAGATTGCCGCGAAAGCCGATGTGTCCGTTGGACAATGCGAACACCGACTCCGACTGCGCCAACAGCTCGAGGTCCAGTTGGGTCTCGCGGACCTGCCATGGCTCGACGGGAAATGAGTCCTGAGTGATCATCGTCGGCCTACAGCAGCTCGGCCAGGTCGCGGACCACGACGTCTGCGCCGCTGTCGCGTAGTTGCGCGGCTTGATCGGCTCTGTCCACTCCGACGACGTACCCGAATCTGCCGTTTCGGCCGGCCGCGACACCGGCCAGGGCGTCTTCGAAGACGGCGGCCGCCGCCGGTTCGACGCCCAGCAGTTGTGCGGCCCGCAGGAACGAATCCGGTGCCGGTTTGCCCGCGATGTGCTCGTCCCGCAGGGTCACACCGTCGACCCGCTGTTGGACGAACCGCGACAGTCGGGTCGCGTCGAGCACCTGACGGGTGTTGGCGCTCGACGACACGACCGCGATGCCGAGTCCGGCAGCGGCGACCGCCTCCAGATACTTCCGGGATCCGCTGAACGCCTCGATGCCGTCGTCGTGCAGCACCTGCTGGAACATCTCGTTCTTGCGGTTCCCGAGTCCGGCGACGGTCTCGGCGCCGGGCGGGTCGTCAGGGTCGCCCTCGGGGAGGTCGACGCCGCGGCTGCGCAGAAATGCGCGGACGCCGTCCTGGCGCGGCTTGCCGTCGACGTACTGCAGGTAGTCGTGACTGTCGAACGGGACGAACGGTTCGCCGTCGCGTTCGGCGCGGTGCCGCAGATAGTCGTCGAACATCGCCTTCCAGGCCTTCTTGTGCACGCTCGCGGTGTCGGTCAGGACGCCGTCGAGGTCGAACAGGCAGGCGTGCACGGCGTCGGGGAGACCCAGCATGGTTGCTCTTTCGGTCGGGAGCGGTTCTGCTGTGTCCTTTCCCGCTTTTCGGCCCGGTTATTCGTCGTCGCTATGCCGCGCTGATCACGCGGCTGGGCGTTCCGTGGATGTCGACGGGGACGTCGCCGGTCAGGGTGACGCGGTGCATCAGCCGGTGCTGGCCGTCGTAGTCGTCGACGGCGCGGTGCTGGGTGGCCCGGTTGTCCCACATCGCGACGTCGCCGGGCTGCCAGTTCCAGCGAACGGTGTTCTCTGTCATGGTGATTCGTCGCTGCAGCAGTTCCAGCAGGGCGGCCGACTCGTAGCTGTCCAGGCCGACGAAGCCGCGGACGAACTGGCCGGCCACGAGGGCGCGTTCCCCGGTCTCGGGGTGGACCCGCACCACCGGGTGCTCGGTGCGGAAGTCGGGCTTCTGGAATTCGGCCTGGTAGCCCTTCTGCTCGTCGGTGAGGTGGGTCGTGTCCACGGTGACGTCCTTGAGGTAGTCGAACCGGTTGGAGTGCACGGCCCGCAGGTTCTCCGCCAGCGCCTTGAGCGGGGCGGGCAGCGCCTCGTAGGCCGCGACGGTGGAGGCCCAGAGGGTGGAACCGCCGTAGGTCGGCAGGGTGACGGCGCGGAGCACCGATGCCGAGGGGTAGTCGGGCATGAACGTCACGTCGGTGTGCCAGCGGTTGGCCTTGCCGTACTCCGAGTCGATCGGGGTGATCTTCGGTGCGTCGGCGCGCTTCATCGAGTGATGGCCGACCAAGTCACCCATCAGTTCCCCGAAGGCCTGCTGTTGCGCGTCGTCGAGATGGTCCTGACCGCGGAAGAAGATGACCTTGTGCTCCAGCAGCGCGGCGCGAATCTCGGCGATGGTCTCGGGGGAGAGGTCACCGCCCAGTCGGACGCCGTCGATGACGGCACCGATCTTGCTGGTCAGTTTCGTGGCGTTGAGCATGACGTTCCTTTCGGCCAAGGCGACTGTAGTCAATTGACTACAGCACGTGGGCGCTAGTGTAGCCACATGACTACAGGCGTGCCAGTGGGCCGGGACGAGGTCGTCGCGGCCGTCCTCGAGGCCGCATCGGAGCTGTTCGCCGCACGCGGTCCCGCCGCCACGTCGATCCGGGACATCGCCGCGAAGTCGAACGTCAACCACGGTCTGGTGTTCCGGCACCTCGGCTCCAAGGATCAGCTGGTCGGAGCGGTGCTGGACCATCTCGGGCAACGGCTCAAGGGCCTGATCGACACCGATGCGCCGGCCGACGTGATCGACGCGGCAGTCGACCGACAGCTCCGGGTGATCGCCCGGGCCGCGCTCGACGGCTACCCGGTCGGGGAGTTGCAGACCACATTTCCCAACATGGCGCGCCTGCTCGACGAATTCCTGCCCCGGTACGCCGACGAGAATCAGGCCCGGCTCGCGGTGGGCAACATCATCGCGCTGCAACTCGGCTGGCGACTGCTGGGGCCATTCCTGCGGCCCGCGCTGGGGCTCGGCGAGATGACCGATGACGACGTCCGCGCCGCCGTGGGCGCCGCAGCCGAGCGGTTGGCAGAGCCGCCGGCTGCCCACCACTAGACTGGGCGGGTGCAAACACCAGCTTCACAGCCCGTTCTGGTCATCGACTTCGGTGCGCAGTACGCGCAGCTGATCGCCCGCCGGGTCCGCGAGGCTCGGGTGTTCTCCGAGGTGCTGCCGCATACCGCGACGGTCGAGGACATCAAGGCCAAGAACCCGCAGGCCATCGTGCTGTCCGGTGGGCCGTCCAGCGTCTACGAAGACGGCGCGCCGCAACTGGACGCGGCGATCTTCGACCTGGGCGTCCCGGTGTTCGGCATCTGCTACGGGTTCCAGGCCATGGCGCAGGCGCTCGGCGGCACCGTGGCGCACACCGGCACCAGTGAATACGGCCGGACCGAGCTGAAAGTCTCCGGCGGAGAACTGCATTCAGGCCTGCCGGGCACGCAGCCGGTGTGGATGAGCCACGGCGACGCGGTCACCGCGGCGCCCGCCGGATTCGACGTCGTGGCCAGCAGCCCCGGCGCCCCGGTCGCCGCCTTCGAGGACCGGGCCCGCAAGCTGGCCGGTGTCCAGTACCACCCCGAGGTGATGCACTCGCCGCACGGCCAGCAGGTGCTCAGCCGGTTCCTGCACGACTTCGCCGGCATCGGCGCGACCTGGACCGCGGCCAACATCGCCGACCAGCTGGTCGAGCAGGTGCGCGAGCAGATCGGCGACGGCCAGGCCATCTGCGGCCTGTCGGGCGGCGTCGACTCGGCGGTCGCGGCCGCGCTGGTGCAGCGCGCCATCGGCGACCGACTGACCTGTGTGTTCGTCGACCACGGCCTGCTGCGCGCGGGGGAGCGTGAGCAGGTCGAACGCGACTTCGTCGCCGCGACCGGTGCCAAGCTCGTCACCGTCGACGAAGCCGACCGCTTCCTCGACGCCCTGTCGGGTGTGACCAACCCCGAAGGCAAGCGCAAGATCATCGGCCGCGAGTTCATCCGGGCCTTCGAGGGCGCGGTGCGCGACACCCTGGGATCGAGCGAGTCCGAGATCGAATTCCTGGTGCAGGGCACGCTCTACCCGGACGTCGTGGAATCGGGCGGTGGCACCGGTACGGCCAACATCAAGAGCCACCACAACGTCGGCGGTCTGCCCGAGGACCTCAAGTTCAAACTCGTCGAGCCGCTGCGGCTGCTGTTCAAGGACGAGGTGCGCGCCGTCGGCCGCGAGCTCGGCCTGCCCGAGGAAATCGTTGGGCGCCAACCGTTCCCGGGCCCGGGTCTGGGTATCCGGATCGTCGGCGAGGTGACGGGCTCCCGGCTGGACACGCTGCGCCGCGCCGACTCGATCGCCCGCGAGGAGCTCACCGCGGCCGGGCAGGACCAGAGCATCTGGCAGTGCCCCGTGGTGCTGCTCGCCGATGTGCGCTCGGTGGGCGTGCAGGGTGACGGGCGGACCTACGGACATCCGATCGTGCTGCGCCCGGTGTCCAGTGAGGACGCCATGACCGCCGACTGGACCCGCGTGCCTTACGAAGTGCTGGAACGCATTTCGACGCGCATCACCAACGAGGTGCCCGAGGTGAACCGCGTGGTGCTGGACATCACCAGCAAGCCGCCGGGCACCATCGAGTGGGAGTGATCCCCCTCCGGCTGACGGGTGAGGCTCAGCGCGCCGGGTCGCCCCGCCACGCGAAGCTGTTGACGTACTGGCCCATGTCCAGGGCGAGTTGCAGGCCGACCGCGGACGGTTTCCCGGAGCCGAAGTCGGGCCCGAAACGGTGGTACGGACCCGAGGCCGCGGCGATCAGTGCCAGGTCGTTCTTGACGGCGACGAGCACCAACAGCCGCATCCGGGAGTACTGGCGGCTCGCGCCCTGCGGATACCAGTCGGCGACGACGCCGTAGCCCGTCTGGTAGCCGACCATGGCGTTCGGAATTTCGTACGCGGTCTTGGCATCCGGATAGGTCGACTTGACCAGTTCGGCCGCAATGTCTTTCGGCTGGCGTCCGGTCGCGGGCCGGCTGAACAGCTGCAGCATCCCGCCGTCGCCGGCGAGCAGTTTGGCCAGCACGCCGTGGTCGTCCTTGGTCACCTCGTACGCCGATCCGGTCGCCGGGTAGGCGACGCTGAACGAGCCGTCGGGTGCGGTGAACCGGGGGTTGATGGTCACCGGCTGACCCATGGGCGGATGGCCGCATTCCGGCGGGCACACGTACCGCACGGCCGGCTTCTCCAGAAGTCCGGACACCCCGACCAGGAGCGCGGCCAGCACCACCGCGGCGAGGACGAAGATCAGTGTCACCTGAACGCGTTTCGTGGTCCGGGTCGGCGTCGTCGCGTAGGCAGGCGCGTGCAGCGAGTAGCCGGGGAGGAGCCCCACCGTCAAGCTGTCGGCGGGTGCCGGGCGGTCGGTGCGCTGGCTGTGCCGTGCGGCCCGTGACGACGCCCGGGTGGCGGCGCCGCAGGCCGCGCAGAACGGGGCGTCGGGCACGACGTGGCCGCACTGGGTACACAGCAGCGGCTCGTCCATGTTGTAGTCGTCGTGGGCCTCGTGCAGCAGCGCCAGGTGCAGTCCGACGCGCAATGCCAGCAGTGCGACGAGGGTGAGCGCGAAATACATTGCCAGCTGGACGAACTGGGGCAGCTGGACCGCGTCGATCAGGCCGAGCAGGGCGTAGACCACGGCGACGATCACCGCGATCAGGGTCAGCGTCAGCCGGACGTAGCCTCGATGTTGGTGCGCCTTGTTCGGTGGCCGGGTGAACCACAGCGCCGCACCGATCAGGCCGCCGACGGTGGCCGCGATGATGGGAGTGGCCAGGCCGCGGATACCGGCCTCGACCAACAGGCCTTGCAGCGGGCGGTCGCGGTTGACCATGCCGGTGCCGAACTGCGGGGCCAGCCGGGTCAGGGTTGCCGCCGCGGTGAAATAGATGGCGGCGTGGGCGCCGATGGCGTAGCCGTGCAAGGCTTCTCGATGGCCGGGCCGGACCAGACGGATCACCAGTGTGGGCACCTGCATCAGCAGGAGGCCACCGAGCGTGGCGCCGAGGCCGGTGCGCAGCATGCGGGCCGCCGCGATGCCCGCACCGAGCGGGATGCCGTAAGACCGGGCGGCCACCGCTCCGGTGAGCAGCGCCCACCCGACGCCCAGCGCGACGGCGAGACCGGCGGTCAGCCAGAGGTTGCCCCGCGGTGCGTCCTGGTTGAATTCCGATTCCCGGAGATAGATTCCGAAGATCACGGGCAGCCCGAGGACGGCGACGGCGACGAGCGCGCCGGGCAGGCGAAGCATCGCGGTGGCGACCAGGGCCAGCACCAGGGCGACGAGCCCGAGCATGAACGACGTGCGCGACCGCGGGGACAGGTGGGGGAACAGCGAGCTGGTGATCGACAGGCGAAGCAGATGCTGGCCGGGTGCGGCGCTGAACGACCGCGCCCGCAACCAATGCGGTCCGTCGTGACGGTGTTCGCTCAGCGGCGCGCCGCACAGCCCGCAGTACTCGCCCGCCGGGACGTCCAGCTGGCAGACCTCGCACTCCATCATCGGCCGGTCTTCGAGCTGGGTGCTCATTGCGTCACCTTCTGCAGCAACAACAGGTTTTCCGCCAGGTTCTCCACGTTCGGGGTGCCGAGCCCGCTGACCAGGTCGTAGCCCGGGCCCGCCGTGTCAACGGCGTTGCCGCCCAAGGTGATATCGCGGAATGCCGGTCGCGGGGCGCCGGTGGCAATCCGATACAGCAGCGGGTTGAGCGCGCCGATCGGCCGTCCGCCGTTGGCGGTGAGGTATTGCGTCATGACGGCGGTCAGGCCGGCCCAGATCGGTGCGGACTGCGAGGTGCCGCCGCCGACGACCACCTCCTTGTCCACCACGATCCGCACGCCGGTGTAGGGATCGGCGACGGCCGAGATGTCCGGCGTCATGCGCTTGCCGGCGCTGCGTTTCGGGTCGACCTGGTTCGCCGCGGCCGCCTGCCAGCGTGGCTGGTCGAACAGTGCGGAGACGCCGCCGCCGGTGCCCTGGGAGAGCGGGACGTTGAACCAGGCCTGTTCGTCCACCCACCTGCCCTCGGCATCGGTGGACAGGGTGCTGCCGCCGACGTTGGTCATCTCGGGCAGCGACGCCACCGAATCCAGCCCGATGTCGGCGGGGCCGGGAGGGGAGTCCCAGTCGTCGCCGCCCTTGCATTCCAGTCCGGCCAGGTCGCCGCTGGCGTCAAATGCCGTGGTGCCGTGCGCTTCTGCGGCGGCCAACGCCGAGCGGACGGGAGTGAGGTCGGCCGCGGTGGTCAGTTTGTCGCAGCCCCAGCCGATCGACAGGCTCCAGATCGCGCCGGGGAAATCACGGTCGGTCCGCTCGAACATCTCGCCGATCTTCACGTAGGCGCCGTCGCCGGTGACGGTCGGACGGGCGTTGACCACGACCAGCCGGGCGTCGGGGGCGATGGCATGGATCACCTCGAGGTCCATGGTGGTCTCGCCGCGCTCGTCGCCGGGCTGCCCGCCGATGAGGGTCGGGGTGAACTTGGGCAGGCCGAAGGTGGTCGAGAACTGGTCCAGGTCGGCTTGGTCGTAACCGTTGAAAGCGAAGACCACCACCGTGGTGCCCTTGCCCGTGTGGCCGGCGGCGCTCAACTTGTCGGCGTGGTAGGCGCTGAGCAGGTGGCTCGGGGTCAGTCCGCGTTCCGGGACACCCTGCGGCGGGTCCTGCGGTGCCGAATCGTGGTGCGGGGTGTAGCTGAGGATCCGGCCCAATTCGGCGACCGTGCCTTGTAGTTCGGTGGGGAGCTGGGGTTGCTGCGGCGCGGCGTAGAACTCCTGTCCACGCCGGCCGCGATAGTCGTGCACCTCGACGCCGAAGGCGGCGCCCATCCGGTCGGGGTCGCCTTCGACGACGGCCCAGTTGTCGCCGGGGCGCCAGCGCACCGAAAGGCGTTGCAGCTCAGCCCAATTGATCAGCGCGTCCGGTCGATGGTTCGCATCGAGCGTGGCGGTGAGCTGGACGCGCTGCGGATGAGCGGGCCCGAGATCGGTCGAGGAGGCGAGTAGCGACGCGAAGGGACCGTCGATGGTGCCCGACGGCTGGTCTGACGCCGTGGTCGGCCGACCCGGGGTGGGCAGGTTGACGACCACCATCGTCAGCGTGGCGGCAAGCGCCAGGCCAACCAGCCATCGCCGGGGTGGTGTCCGATTCGGCGATGGCATGTACCAACGGTAGCGCGAACCCGGATTCTGCTGGGCCGGTAGGCAACCCGGGTTGGTTGTCAGTTGCGGTGCGTGCCCGGTGTGGCGGTGGGCGCCGGGTTGGCGGTGACCGACGGGGTGAACAGGTTGCCGCCGTTCGGGCTGAGCGACTTCTCGGTCGGGGTGACCGCCGATGTGGTCGTGGTCGTGGTGGTGGTCGACGGCGCCTCGGGGGTCTTCTTCTCCTCGCCGCAGCCGGCGGTGAGGCCGATCATCGCGATGAGTGCGGTGCCTCCCGCTGCGGCGGCGACGCGGTGGACCAGACGATTCGAACGCATGATGCATGCCCTTCCACTAGCGCAGCGGTCCACCAAGCCCCGAGCGGGATTTCCGGACCTATTCCAGTTATGAGCGTACAGGTCAGAACGCTGCGATGGCGGTGTTGTGGGTCACCGGCGGCTTGACCGTGTCGGTGGGTGGGTGTTTACTCACGATATCGAACAAATATTCGAATATTGACAGTGTCTGATGGTGCGGGAGGTGTTGTTGTGGCGGCTGTGACCAGTCTGGCGAATAGCCAGATTGACCGCGCTGACCAGCTGGAACAACTCCGGCGCAAGATCGCCGAGATGTCGGGACCCGCGGGTTTGCGCGGCCGGGACCGGGGACGGTCCGAGCCTGCCCCGAAGGTTGCCGAAAGTTTGCTGGAACCGTCGGATCTGCAGTCTGAGCTGCTGCCTGACGTGTTGCCCCGCGGCACGGTCGCGGTGCTCTCGGGGGCCCGCTCGCTGCCGTTGCGAATGGTGGCCGCGGTGACGGCGGCCGGTGGGTATGCGGCCATCGTCGGTCAGCCCAAGGTCGGGCTGCTGGCCGCGGTGGAGATGGGGGCCGACCTGGAACGCATCGCGCTCATCCCGGACCCGGGGCCGGACCCGGTGGAGGTGGCCGCGGTGCTCATGGACGGGCTCGACCTGGTGCTGCTCGGGCTGGGTGGCAAGTCCGTTCCGGCCGGCCGGGCGCGGGTGGTGGCGTCCCGGGCCCGGCAGCGCGAGTGCACCCTGCTGGTCACCGACGGCGACTGGCCCGGGGCGACGGCCCGGCTGGAGGCCAGGGTCCGCGGGTACGAGGTGGTCGGAGCGGGCGACGGGGACCCGGTGCCGGGGTGCGGGCGGATCGGCCGGGTGCGGCTGGACACGCGGGCCCGCGGCCGCTCGATGCGTCCGCTGCGAGCGGTGGGTGGCTGAGATGTCCCGGGTGTTGGCCATCTGGTGCATGGACTGGCCCGCGGTGGCGGCGGCGGTGGCGGCCGGGCTGCCGGTGACCGAACCGGTGGCGGTCACTCTGGCGAACCGGGTGGCGGCCTGTTCGGCGTCGGCGCGGGCATCGGGCGTCCGAAGGGGGTTGCGGCGCAGGGAAGCTCAGGCACGCTGTCCGCAATTGCACGTCGCCACCGCCGATCCGGCGCGGGATGCCCGTCATTTCGAGGGGGTGACGGCTGCGGTCGACGAGGTCGTGCCGCGCGCAGAGGTCCTGCGGCCGGGGCTGCTGGTATTGCCGGTGCGTGGCGCGGCCCGGTATTTCGGGTCGGAGCAGACCGCGGCTGAACGATTGGTCGACGCGGTGGGTGCGGCCGGGGTCGAATGCCAGGTGGGCATCGCCGACCAGCTGCCCACGGCGGTCTTCGCGGCCCGGGCGGGGCGCATCCTCGCGCCGGGTGAGGATGCGCAGTTTCTCGCAGAATTGTCCATCCGGCAGTTGGCCACCGAACCGAGCCTGTCCGGTGAGGGCCGGGAAGAACTGGCGGACTTGTTGTGGCGCATGGGTATCCGAACCATTGGGCAGTTCGCCGCGTTGTCCCGGACCGACGTGGCGTCCCGGTTCGGTACCGATGCCGTGGTCGCGCACCGGTTTTCGCGGGGTGAACCGGCGCGCCGCCCGTCGGGACCGGAGACGCCGGCGGACCTCGACGCCGTGATGGACTGCGACCCGCCGATCGACCGGGTGGACGCGGCGGCATTCGCCGGACGCTCGCTGGCAAGCCAGTTGCACCGCAGCCTGGAGTCCGCCGGGGTGGGGTGCACTCGGCTGGCCATCGATGCGGTGACCGCCAACGGTGAGGAACTGCAACGGGTTTGGCGGTGTGCCGAGCCGCTGACCGAGGATGCCACCGCGGACCGGGTGCGGTGGCAGCTGGACGGTTGGCTGACCAGGCGGGGACTGGGCGGCGCCGGGCCCACCGGACCCATCACGGTGTTGCGGCTGCATCCGGTCGAGGTCGTCTCGGCCGCGGCATTGCAGTTGCCGTTGTGGGGATCTTCCGGAGATGACGACCGGATGCGCGCCCGGCGGGCGCTGGTGCGGGTCCAGGGTCTGCTCGGGCCGGAGGCGGTGCAGGTGCCGGTGCTCAGTGGTGGACGGGGGCCCGCCGAGCGCATCACACTCACGCCGCTGGGTGATGAGGTGGTGCCGTTGAATGATCCGACCCAGCCGTGGCCCGGGCGCCTGCCGGAGCCGGCTCCGGTGGTCCTGCTGGATGACCCGGTGGAACTTGTTGACGTACGCGGTGATTCGGTTCGGGTGACGGACCGGGGCATGTTCTCCACCGATCCGGTGGGGCTGACGGGTTCGGGTTACCGCGGGGCGTTGCGCTGGTGGGCGGGGCCGTGGCCGGTCGACGAACGCTGGTGGGATCCGGAGCGGGGGAAGGGCCGCACGGCCCGGGTTCAGGTGCTGCTCGGAGATGAAGGGGAGAGCCGTGCGCTGCTCCTCTGCTATCGACAGCGGCGGTGGTATGTGGAGGGGGTTTATGAATAGGCCGGCGCTGTAGTTCGAACCGTGGAGTTCCTGGGCGGGGCGGCACCCAATGGTTGCCCCATCGCTTCCTATGACGAATGTGCAGGTTTCGTTCGACATTTCGCAGATTCACCGTCCGAAACTGCACATTCGCCGTAGCACCCCTCGGGGATGGGCGGACTGTGGCACCGCCGGAAGTACCCGAACCAGCGACATCTTCGAGGCCTGCCGGCAGCACGACAAAATTATGGTTGTGCACAACTGAATTGTGGGCTACAGTTCTTCGTGTGGACGCACTCACCTTGGACCGTCAGCTCTGCTTCGCCTTGTACTCGGCGTCGCGGGCGATGACAGCGGCCTACCGGCCGATCCTGGCCGAGCTGAACCTCACCTACCCGCAGTACCTCGTGCTGCTGGTGCTGTGGGAAGAGGATCGGGTCACGGTCGGGCGCCTGGGTGAGCGGCTGCAGCTGGATTCGGGCACTCTCTCACCGCTACTGAAACGGTTGGAAGCCAATGGATTCATCCGTCGTGAACGGTCGTTGCAGGACGAGCGCCAGGTCGAGGTGACCCTCACCCCGGCCGGCCGCAAGCTCGAGGGAAAGGCCCAGTGCATCCCCGAGAAGCTGGGCGCCCAGACCGGCATCACCGAGCAGGAAGCCGCGGATCTGCGCGACGCGATTCACCGATTGACCGATGCGCTCACCGCATCGCACTGATTTACCGACGCAACCCGCGTCACTGGCACCAACCACCACAAGGAGATCGACATGAAGACGCTGTACACCGCAGAAGCCCTGGCCACCGGCGAAGGTCGCGACGGCCACGGCCGCACTTCCGACGGCAAGCTGGACCTGGATCTGGCCATCCCGAAGGAGATGGGTGGCAGCGGCAACGGCACCAACCCCGAGCAGCTTTTCGCCATCGGCTACGCCGCCTGCTACCACTCGGCGCTGCGCCTGGTGGCCCGCGAAGCCAAGGCTGATGTCACCGATTCGTCTGTGGGAGCTCGGGTTTCGCTCGGCCAGCTGGACAACGGCGGATTCGGCCTGGCGGTCGAGCTGGAGATCACCCTGCCCAACCTGGAGCACGACGCTGCGCAGGAGCTGGCGGACAAGGCCCACCAGGTCTGCCCCTACTCCAACGCCACCCGCGGCAACATCGACGTCAAGATCACCGTCACCGACGACTGAGCTCCCGCCGCGAGCTGGGGGCACCTCCCGCTTGCGGGGGAACGCAAAACTGTCGAATTCCGTTCGGAAAAGACAGTTTTGCGCCTGCTCGCGGAGTCGTCGGAACACCCCTCACAACTTGGATGCGAAGGCCCCGACGCGCTCGATGAACCGATCGAAGAACGCCACCGGGTCGACCTCGATGCCGATGTGGGCATTGGGCTGGCGTCCCCAGTGTCCGCGCCAGTCGGCGACCGTCATGCCGCGCGTCAACGTGCCCAGCAGTTCCACGTCGACCGTCGCCTGCTGGTACCGGACGATGTCCGGGTCGAGCGCCACCGCCGCCGCGAGCGGGTCGTGCAGGTGCGCCAGGTAGCCCTCGCCCTGGTCGAAATGGAACTCGAAGTAGAACCGCATGGCGTCTTCCAGCACCCGGATCAGCGGGTTGGATGACGTCGACCGTGTCCCGCGATCGTCCAGCACACTCATCGGCGACGACGGTCCACCCGCTGCGGTAGCCAGCCGGCTCAACAGCGACGGTGTCATCGCGACGTTCTCGGTCAGGTTGAGCCCCAGCACTATTGGCAGATGCGTGGGGTCCTCCAGACCCCACGCCGCGCCCCACACCGAGAACACCTCGGCGGCGGCCTCCGGGTCGACGCTGATGTTCCATTCGGACACCGGCGTGGTGTTGCCCCGGTAGTCGAAGGCGCCGCCCATGATCACCAGGCGTCGCAGCAGCCGGGGGAGCGACGGCTCCTGCCGCAGCGCCAGCGCGAAGTTGGTCAGCGGGCCGGTGACGAGACCGATCAACTCGCCGGGGTACTCGCGTGCGGCCTGGATCCAGGCCTCGGCGGCGTCGTAGTCGGTGAGCACGCCGCCGATTTCGGACTCGGCGTCGGGCTCGGGCAGTTCCGCATAACCGAGTCCCTGCGGGCCGTGTGTGTCCTCGGCGGTGCGCAACGGCGCGACCAGCGGGACGCTCGAGCCCCTGGACACCGGGATGGGGCCGACGCCGCACAACTGCAGCAGCCCCAGATTGTTGACGCATACCTGGTCGACCGGGACGTTGCCCGCGGTGGACGCGATGCCCACCAGTTCGGCGTCGGCGCTGGCCAGCAGGTAGGCCAGTGCCATCGCGTCGTCTACGCCGGTGTCGACGTCGGCAAAAACCGGCTGCACCCTGGTCTGTCCGACGGGTAGTAGGCCCCCTGTCATGTCGCCAACCCTAAAGGGCCGCGGGGCAACGGGCAGTCCGATCGCGGGCTCTGGGCCTGTTACCTATATCGCGCCGTCGGGGAATGCGATGACCGACACAAAACGGATCGGCAGACGGATGAGCCGGGTGGGCCCGTGGACGCCCTCACCGTCGAACTGCAGTGAGTCGCCGGGCTCGAGTCGATACTCGGACCGGCCGTGGCCGTAGTCCATGACGCCGTCGAGCATGTAGATGAATTCGGTCCCGGGATGCTGGAACAGTGGATAGACCTCACTGTCCTCGTTGAGCGTCACCATCAGGCATTCCAGGCGTTTGTGCTCGCCGCGGAGCCCACCCAGTAGTTCGTATTCGTGGCCGGCCTGCGAGCCGCTGCGGACGATCGGGGTGCCCTTGCCGGCTTTGACGAACGACGCGGGCCGTTCGGTGTCGGCGCCGCGGAACAGGTAGGTCACCGGTACGTCGAAACCTTTGGACAGCAGCGCGAGGGTGCTCAGCGAGCAGGACGTCTGGGCATTCTCGACCTTGGACAGCATGGCCTTGGAGATGCCGATGCGGGCGGCCATCTCTCCGACCGACAGACCCGAATTGTGGCGCAGCTGACGAACATTGCGCGCGATGGCGACCTCGAGCTCGAGTTCTTCGACCTTGTCGTCGGGCCGTCGGTTACGGGTGGTGCCCGCATTGCGAAGTAGCGTTTCGTCGTTCTCCACTTGTCAACCGTAACGCATCAACGTCCACTGTCAGTAGACGACGCGCGTCGGGGTCGGTACGGGCCGACTGGGCCTCGATGAGGTGCTGCAGGCTGTCGGCCAGAGCGACCGAGCCGGCTTCGGCATCCGCGTTCTCGACCGCTTCGGACGGCGCGTGGGAGACGCCGGTGGGGTTGCGCACGAACAACATTGCGGTGGGCACGTGATCCTTCAAGACTCCGGCATCATGCCCCGCGCCGGTGCCCAGTATCGGCGCGTCATCGAGCGTAGCGCTCAGCCCGTCACGCAACGACGAATCGAAATCGACGGTGGCGCTGAATGATTCCTCGGTCATCGTGACACCACAGCCCTCGCCGGCGGCAGCGGCATTGGCGGCCTCCGCGATCTCGTGCACCAGGAACTTGGTCACCGCGTCCTCGGGGTGACGTACGTCCAGCCAGAGATCCACACGCGAGGCGATGACGTTGGTGCCGCCGGGCACCGGGACGATCCGGCCGACGGTGGCGCGTGCGCCGCTGATGGCCCGCGCCTGTGACTGGACGGCGGTGATCAGCCGGGCGGCGGCCACCATGGGATCGGCCCGGTCCGTCATGAGCGTGGTGCCGGCGTGGTTGCCCGCACCGGTGAAGGACAACCGCCACCGGCCGTGGCCGAGGATGGACGACGCGACAGCCACCGGCCTGCCCAGATCGATCAGCCCGCGGCCCTGTTCGACATGGAGTTCCACGAACGTCCCGATCCGCCGCACCATGTCTGGATCGGGCCCCAGATGAGCGGGATCGATTCCGGCACAACGACTTGCCTCGGCGAATGTGGTTCCGCTGCTGTCGGTCAGTGATCGGGCCCGGTCCGGGTCGATCGCTCCGGTCAGCAGCCGCGAGCCCAGGCACGCGACCCCGAAACGTGAGCCCTCCTCCTCGGGGAACACCGCGATGGCCCGCCGCCCGCCGACACCGCGGGCGGCCAGTAGATCGAAAGCGACCAACGCCGACGCCACCCCGAGCGGCCCGTCGTAGGCGCCGCCGCCGGGCACGGAATCCAGGTGACTGCCGGTGACGACGGCGTCGTCGCCGACTCCGCCCGACCAGGCCCAGATGATCCCGTTGCGGTCGGTCTCGATGTCCAGGCCGCGCTTTGCCGCGTGCGCGACGAACCACGACCGCAGGTCGAGCTCGGCGGTCGAATAGACGGGCCGGGTGTAGCCGCCGCGCTGGTTGTCGACGCCGGTGCCGGCGATCTCGGCAAGCAACGAGGTGACGGTGTCAGGCATGAAAGATCCTTCTTGGCAGAGAGATTCAGGGTGACGTGATCAGCGCATCTCGCCCGCACCGGCGTACGGGTGCAGGCTGTTGAGCGGCTTGCCTTCGGCGAACCGTTCCAGCCGGAAGTCCGTGGCCGGGATATCCGGATCGGTGCTGTCGCCCTCGAATACCAGATCCGCGACCAGCTCACCGACCGCGGGGCTGATCTTGAATCCGTGACCGGCGAACCCGGCCGCCAGGATCAACCCGTCGACCCCACCGACCGGCGCGATCACCGGATTCCAGTCCGGCGGAACGTCATACACGCCGGCGTAGGTGTGGGTCACCGCCGGCTCGGGGAAGCCGGGGAACCGGTGCATCACCTTTTCGCCGTAGGCCAGGACGGATGCCTCCGCCGCGACATTCGAGTAGTTGTCCGGGTCGACGAACTTCTTCTGGAAGTCGGCGTGGTCGCTGTTGCCGACCAGAAACTGGCCGGAGCCTTCGACGCGGCAGTACTGCAGGCTGATCAAGTCGGAGATCACCGGCAGGTCCGGCAGCGGTGTGCCGGCGTCGACGATCAGCAGTTCCGATCGATACGCCTCGATGGGAAAGTCGATGCCCATGGCGGCCAACAACTTTGCCGACCACCAGCCGTTGGCCACGATCACCAGATCGGCGTCGATGAGGTCACCGTTCTCCAGCATGACCCCGGTGACCTTGTCGCCGGCTGTCACGACGCGGGCGACGGGCGTGTTCTGCCGGATCCTGGCCCCCGCCGCCCGGGCTGCCTGCCCGAAGTGCAGTGCCAGCTGGGTGGCGTCGGCGAATCCGCCGCGTGGTTCGTAGGAAGCCAGTGCCACATCGGAGGTTTCGAGCATCGGCCACAGTTTCTGCAGGGTGTCGGTGTCGATCAGTTCGACCTCGACGCCGAGCGATTGATGCATGGCCGTGTTCGCGCTCAGGGCGTCGACGTTCTCGTCACCGACGAGCACGGTGTAGCCGACCTGGCGGAAGCCGACGGCGTCTCCCAGCTGTTCGATCACCGGCAGGCTGCGCCAGGCCATCGCGGCGATCGACGGCACACCGTAGTGGGCGCGGACGATGCCCGATGATTTTCCGGTGCCGCCGCTGGCCAGCTGATGCCGTTCCAGGACAAGGATATCCGTGAGCCCGCGCTGAGTCAGGGAGTGTGCGATGGACAGTCCGATGAGGCCGCCACCGATGATCACGGCTTTCGACGCCATCAGAAACCACCTGCCGCGGAGTGGCCCGGGATCCACGACGTGCCGGCCAACGGCACCCGCGCCATGGCGGCGGCTTCGATGGACACGGCAACCATGTCCTCAGGCTCCAGGTGCGTGACGTGTGCCTTGCCGCAGGCGCGTGCGATGGTCTGTGCCTCCATCGTCAAGACGCGCAGGTAGTTGGCGACGCGGCGGCCGCCGTCGACCGGGTCCAGCGCCTGCTGCAACACCGGATCCTGCGTGGTGATGCCTGCTGGGTCCTGGCCGTCCTGGAAGTCGTCGAAAAACCCTGCTGCCGAGCCGAGTTGGGCGTACTCGGCCTCGTACTTCGGGTGGTTGTCGCCGAGCGCGATCAATGCAGCGGTGCCGATCGCGACGGCGTCGGCTCCCAGCGCCAGTGCTTTCGCGACGTCGGCGCCGGTGCGGATGCCGCCGGACACGATCAATTGCACGCCGTCGGGCTTGCGGTGTACGCCGAGTTCCTGCAGGGCCTGCACGGCTTGCGGTACTGCGGCCAGGGTGGGGATGCCGACGTGCTCGATGAACACCTCTTGGGTGGCCGCGGTGCCGCCCTGCATGCCGTCGACCACGACGACGTCGGCGCCGGCGTGGACCGCGAGTTTGACGTCGTAGTACGTGCGCGATGCGCCGACCTTGACGTAGATCGGCTTCTCCCAATCGGTGATCTCACGGAGCTCGTTGATCTTGATGGTCAGGTCGTCAGGGCCGGTCCAGTCGGGGTGCCGCGACGCCGAGCGCTGGTCGATGCCCTGTGGCAGGTCGCGCATCCCGGCGACCCGTTCGGAGACCTTCTGGCCCAGCAGCATTCCGCCACCACCGGGCTTGGCGCCCTGGCCGAGTACCACCTCGATGGCGTCGGCGCGGCGTAGGTCGTCCGGGTTCATTCCGTACCGGTTCGGCAGGTATTGGTAGACAAGGTGTTTGGAGTGGCCACGTTCCTCGGGCGTCATGCCGCCGTCTCCCGTGGTGGTCGACGTACCCACTTCTGAGGCGCCGCGTCCGAGCGCCTCCTTGGCGCGGCCGGACAGCGCCCCGAACGACATGCCGGCGATGGTGACCGGGATATCCAGGTGCAGTGGGTATTTGGCGTTCCGTGCGCCCAACACCACATCGGTGCCGCACTTCTCGCGGTAGCCCTCCAGAGGGTAGCGCGACATCGACGCGCCGAGGAAGAGGAGGTCGTCGAAATGGGGGAGTGCGCGCTTGGCGCCCCAGCCGCGGATGTCGTAGATGCCGGTCTCCGCCGCCCGGTGGATGGCGGCGATGGTCGTGCGGTCGAAGGTGGCGGACTCGCGTAGACCGCGGTTGGCGCGGTCGTCTGCCGAGAAGGTCATGAGCTGGCCTCCAATCAGTAGGAGTTGTGTGCTTGGAAGTGATAGAGGTTGCGGGCCGAGCCGTAGCGCCGGTACGTGGCCGGGTCGTCGTCGTAGCCCGCCGCCTTGAGCAGGCCCGCGAGCTCCTCGAGGTGTTCGGCCTCCATCGGTTTCTCGATGCAGTCCGCACCAAGGGATTTCACTTCGCCTCGGACGTACAGCCGGGCCTCGTAGATCGAGTCGCCGAGGGCGTCGCCGGCGTCACCGCGGATGACGATGCGGCCCTTCTGTGCCATGAAGGCGCTCATGTGGCCCACTGAGCCTCCGATGACGATGTCCAGCCCTTTCAGCGAGATGCCACACCGGGCGGCGGCGTT
This sequence comes from Mycobacterium sp. SMC-18, assembly GCF_045310895.1. Classification (NCBI taxonomy): domain Bacteria; kingdom Bacillati; phylum Actinomycetota; class Actinomycetes; order Mycobacteriales; family Mycobacteriaceae; genus Mycobacterium; species Mycobacterium sp. SMC-18. The sequence continues at coordinate 28,698 of NZ_JBJIAL010000026.1, read as the reverse complement.
GCCGTCGATGACGAGCAGTCCGCCGCGCCCCGTGGCGCCCGCCGATTGCGATGCGTCGCCGGTGACATGGACGACACCGCTCATCATGTTCTCCGCCAGACCTTGTCCGGCGTTGCCGTTGACGGTGATCTCGGCCTTCTGGTTCATGCCGGCGGCGTAGTAGCCGACGTGGCCGTGCACCGTGATCTCGACCGGCGAGTTGACTCCGACGGCCACGTTGTGCGCGCCTTGGGGATTGGTGATGACGAACTGGCCGTCGATGCCGTCGGCGTGCAGGGCCGCATTGACGTCACGCAGACTCACCGTCGACAGGTCGAAAGTCGTTGGCGCGTCGCTCATGCCGGCACCGCCTCTCGGCTCCAGGCGTAGACCACTTCGGGTTCGGGCTCCCAGATGCGGGCGTCCTCGATCCCCGGCAGGTGCGCCAGGGCGCGGAACTCCGATGCCATGGCCACCCAGTCCGTGGTCTCGGCGATGACCGCCGGTTTGCACGCGATGGCGTCGCGGACGATGGCGAAGCTGTCGCTGTTGGAGACCAGCAGGGTGTAGAAGCCGTCGAATGTTGTCGTCAGATCGGTCAGGGCCTGCTCGACGTCGGATCCCGCCGCCAGCTCGTGGGCCACGAAGCGGGCACCGACCTCGGTGTCGTTCTCGGAATCGAATTCGACACCGGCCGCGCGTAGGTTACGTCGGATGCCGGCGTGGTTGGCGAACGAACCGTTGTGCACCAGACACTGATCCGGGCCCACCGCATACGGATGTGCGCCGCTGGGCGTCACCGCCGATTCGGTGGCCATCCGGGTATGGCCGACGCCCTGCCAGCCCTGTGCGCCGGCCAAGCCCCAGTTCTCGACCAGCGACGTGGGCGTGCCGACGCCCTTGAGCACCGCCACATCGGTGCCGAATCCGCCGACGAGAGCGTGCGGGTACACCGCCTTGGCCGCGGCGAGCAGTGCCTCGGGCGTCGTGGACGCCGACACCAGATAGGTCACATCGCGCGCGATGACCGTGATTTCGGCGCTCAGGCGGGCGCCGAGTGCTTCCGCGACCTGTTCGGGGGACTCGCCGACTTCGATCAGCGAGATGGTGCTCTGTCCCGGCGGTGACCACTCGGGGTCGCCATACACGGCGATGCCGGCGGAGTCGGCGCCGCGCGCCTCCATGGCGGTCAGCATGCCGGCCAACAGTTCACCCAGCCTGGGATAGAGCTCGGGGTTGCGCAGGTGCAACCCGACGATTCCGCACATGGTTGTACTGGTCCTTTCTCGTCGCGGCCCGATGTTGTTGGCCGACAGCGGTTTTGCTGCAGTGCTCAGAAAGCGGTGAGGTAGCGCTCGTGTTCCCAGGCGCCGACCGCGGAATGCCAGTCCCAGAACTCGGTCTTCTTCAGACGGGCGAAATAGGCGGCGACACTGGGGATATCGGTGTTGGGCGGGATGGCGGCATCCAGGGCGCCGGTCATCACCTCGTCGGTCTCCAGCCGTTCGATGGCGTGCAACAGCGTGGCGGGGAGGCGTTCCTGTTTCGGTCCCGTGCCCAGGGCGCCGGGGTCAGCAGCCCGCTTGATGCCGTCCAGTCCGGCGGCGAGTGCGACGGCCGCCGCCAGGTACGGGTTGGCCGAACCGTCGGCGCCGCGCATTTCGATGCGACTGCTGTCCGGGACGCGCACGTAGTGGGTGCGGTCGTTGCCGCCATAGGTCGGAAAGCGCGGCGCCCATGAGGCGCCCGACGCCGTCGAGATGGCGCCGGTTCGCTTGTAGGAGTTGACCGTTGGCGCGATCACCGCCTGCATGGCGCACGCGTGATCGAGGATGCCGGCGATGAACGAGTACGCCGTCGCGGACATCGCGAGGCCGCGGTCGTCCTCGTGGGGCTCGGTCGGGAACACCGGGGCGCCGCCACTGGTGAGTGACATGTGCATGTGCAGGCCGGATCCGGTCTTGTTCGCGAACGGCTTCGGCATGAACGTGGCGATCATGCCCCGCTCAGCGGCCATCACGTTGAGCAGGTAACGCAGGGTGATGACGCGGTCACAGGTGGTCAGCGCCTCGGCGTAATTGAAGTTCTGTTCGAACTGGCCGGACCCGTCCTCGTGATCGTTGGCATAGTTGCCCCAGCCCAGACCGTTGATCGCGGTGCTGATCGACGACAGGTGGTCGTACATCCGGGTGACACTGCGGGCGTCGTAACACGGTTGGGCCGCGGTGTCCTGGTCGTCCGCAGGCACCAATGCGCCGTCGGCGTCCCGCTTGAGTAGGAAGTACTCGACCTCGGCGCCGATCCACGGTTCGAATCCGGCGTCGGCGGCCTGCTGGATCATGGCCTTGAGGATGTTGCGCGGCGCGAACGGCCACGGCTCACCGTTCACGTGCGGATCGCAATGGACGAGGGCCAGGCCCTCTTTGACGAAGGGGATCGGTGTGAACGACGCAGGATCGGGCATGGCGACCAGATCGGGGTCTTTCGGTTCCTGGCCGATCGCGCCGACCGCGTAGCCGGCGAACCCGACTCCGTCGGTGGCGAGTTCGTCGACCGCTTCGACTGGCACCAGCTTCGCGCACGGCTTGCCGTTCAGGTCGACGAAGAGCGCGAGGATGAACTTGGTTCCCGCCTGGGCGGCCAACTCCGCAAGTGTGGTGGGCTTCGTCATGCCAACTCCCGACTACTGATAGGAATCATCGTTTCTCAATAGTAGACATGGGCGACTTGGGGATTGCAACAGCAGCTACGTAACTTCGGCGTTACGAGGTCGTTCACAAGCTTGTTACGCGCACCATCTCGTCTACGCAAAGAAAACGATGTCTACTGTCCCGAGACGGGCATAGCCTGTGCCCCGAACTTGCGAGGAGGCGAAATGGATACCGGAACAACAGCATTCATGCTCTGTTGCATCATTGGGCTCACCATCATGATCCCGGGGCTGGCCCTGTTCTACGGCGGCATGGTCAGTGTGAAGAGTTCGACCAACATGATGATGATGACGTACGGCGCCGTGGCGGTCGTCGGAGTGCTGTGGGTGCTGTTCGGCTTCTCCATGGCGTTCGGCACTTCCTATGGCGGATTCGTCGGGAGCATCACCGAGTTCGCGGGGATGAAGAACCTCCTGGACCCGATGACCACCATCAACGGCCTGCCGGTCAGCTTGTTCGCGCTGTTCCAGGCGCTCTTCGCGGCGCTGACCGTGGCGATCGTCTCGGGTGCCGCCGCGGACCGGATGAAGTTCGCGGCCTGGATGACGTTCGCGACGGCGTGGGCAATTCTGGTCTACTTCCCGGTCGCCCATTGGGTTTTCGCGGTCGACGGCGTCGTCACGAGTGACGCCAAGGGCGGCTGGATCGCCAACAAGCTGCACGCCATCGACTTCGCCGGTGGCACGGCGGTCCACATCAACGCGGGCGCGGCTGCGCTCGCGGTGGCGCTGGTGCTCGGCCGCTCGGCGACCTGGTCGTCACGTAAGCCGCACAACGTGCCGCTCATCCTGCTCGGCGCCGGTCTGCTGTGGGCCGGTTGGTACGCGTTCAACGGTGGCTCGGCGCTGTCCGCCGGCAAGCCGGCGGCGATCGTCATGGTCACGTCGTTCGTCGCGACGTGTGCGGCCACGCTGGGCTGGCTCCTGGTGGAGAAGTTCAAGGACGGCCACGTCACCGGCATCGGCGCCGCCTCGGGCGCCATCACCGGTCTGGTCGCCATCACTCCCGCGTGTGGTGCCGTCACCCCGGTCGGCGCCATCTTCGTCGGCTTCATCCCGGCGGTGATCTGCCCGTTCGCCATCGGGCTCAAGCACAAGTTCGGCTATGACGACTCGACCGACGTCGTCGGCGTCCACCTCGTCGGCGGCATCGTCGGCACCCTGCTGATCGGTTTCTTCGCCAGCTCGGGCATGCCCAACGGCGTCAACGGACTGCTGTACGGCGGCGGCGCAGACCTGCTGCTCAAGCAGGCCGTCGCCGCGGGGTCGGTCCTGGCCTACTCGTTCACGGTGGCCCTCGTCATCGCGCTTGTCATCAAGAAGATGATGGGGCTGCGGATCTCGGCGGAAGAGGAGGAAGAGGGCATCGACTCGACCCTGCACCGGGACCCGGCGTACGAATTGGTCTGACCTCGACACCGCGACACCTGGTCCGAGCCCCATTGCTGGGACCAGGTGTCGCCGTCTGTATCGGTGTCTACCAGTGCACGCCGGGGATCAGCCGTACCGCGGTCTTGACCGGACGGGGCACCCGGACCTTGCCGGCTGCGAGGGGCCGCTTGGGTCGACGCGGTGTGCGCGGGCGATCCGGACGATCAACCGGCGGCTGGGTTTCGGCGACACCGCGGGCCGCTGCCGAATCCGGGTAGCCGAGGTACAACTGGTGCAGCACGCGGCGAGACAGCTTGGGTGTGAAGTAGTTTCCGAGATCACCCAGCGTGCCCATCGGGGTGTCGATCCGGGCCGGCTTCTCGACCAGGCCGCGCACCACCATTGCCGCGGCGTGCTCCGCGGTGATCGGCGGCATGGGGTTCAACCGCTTCGACGGCGCGATCATGGGGGTCTCCACCAACGGCATGTGGATGTTGGTGAACGTGATGTGGTCCGAAAGGGTCTCGGTGCCAACCACTTCCGAGAACGCGTCCAGCGCGGCCTTGCTCGGCAGATAGGCGCTGTACTTCGGGCTGTTGGCCTGCACCCCGGCGCTCGACACGTTGACCACGTGACCGAACCGGCGTTCGCGCCAGTGTGGCAGCAGCGCCAGGGTCATTCGCACGGCGCCGAAGTAGTTGACCGCCATCACGCGCTCATAGTCGTGGAAGCGGTCGGTCGAGTTGACGACCGACCGGCGGATCGAGCGGCCGGCGTTGTTCACCAGATAGTCGACGTGATCGAACTGGCCGAGGATGTCCTTGACGGTGTGTTCCACCGAACTGCCGTCGGCGACATCGCACGTGAAAGCGTAGGCCTCGCCGCCGAATTGGCGAATCTCCGCCACCAGCTCATCGAGGGCGTCGGCGCTGCGCGCCAGCGCGAACACCCGCCCGCCGCGCTCGGCGACGGCGATGGCCGAGGCCCGGCCGATACCGCTCGAGGCACCCGTGATGATCACGTTGCGCCCGACCAGCGGACCGCGCGGATCATCACGGCGGGCCCGGTCCGGGTCCAGGTGTTCGGCCCAGTACCGCCAGAGTTTCGGTGCGTAGGAAGCGAATTCGGGTAAGACGATGCCGGTGCCCTGCAATGCTGCGACAGTGGCCTCGGAGGCGAACGACGGCGCCAGGTCGACGACATCGAGCACCTCACCGGGGATGCCCAACTGGATGGCCGCCATGTTGCGCAGGACCTTGGCCCGCCCGGTGGCCTTGAGCACCGGAGCCGCAGTGGCCTTCGGCAAGGTGCCACGCAGTGGCGGCAAGCCGGCTTCCTGCGCGACGCCGCGGTAGATGTCCTTGAGCCCAATGGGATTCGGCGAGGTCAGATGGAAGGTCTGGCCGTCGCGTCCCTCGGCATGCATCAGCGCCACCAGCGCGTCGACCACGTAGTCCACCGGCACGATGTTGGTACGGCCGGTGTCGGGCACCATCATCGGCGTGAATTTCGGCAGTGCTGCCAGTCGCGACAGCACCCCGAAGAAGTAATACGGCCCGTCGACCTTGTCCATCTCGCCGGTCCGGGAGTCGCCGACGACGACGGCAGGCCGGTAGATCCGGTGCCGCAGACCCGCGGTGGCGCGCACCAGTTGCTCGGCTTCGAACTTGGTCTGGTGGTACGGCGTCGGCAGCTCCTGGGAGACATCGAAGTCGTCCTCCGTGAAAACGCCCCGGTAATTGCCGGCCACCGCGATCGACGACACGTGGTGCAGCGTCGCACCGAGGCCGCGCGTCAACTCGATCACCGCGCGAGTCCCTTCGACGTTGGCGGCCTGCTGAGTAGCGGCGTCGACGGTCATGTCATAGATCGCGGCGCAGTGCACCACATGATCGATCGGACCCAGATCAGCCAGATCGGCCAGGCCCAGACCTGCGGAGGTGAGGTCGCCGACCAGGGGTTTCGCCCGGTCACCCCAGTCCGCGGCCAGTTCTTCGAAGCGAGCCAACGAGGCCCGACGAACGAGAACGAACACTTCGGCTTCGTCGTACTGAGCCAGAATCCGGCTGACGACGCGGCGGCCAATAAACCCGGTACCGCCGGTAACGACATATCGCATGCGAGTCATCGTGAACCTGTCGCGGGTTCAGGTCAATAGCGCGTATGGTCCGAATTTGTCACACCGACTTCTGAGGGAGAACCGCCGAATGCCGATCAACCCCAATGCCATCGGAGCCAAGACCGCACCGCAGCCTTTCGAGTGGACCGAGCGCGACACCCTGCTCTACGCACTCGGAGTGGGTTGCGGGACGAAGGATTTGGCGTTCACCACGGAGAACAGCCATGGCATCGACCAGCAGGTGCTGCCCACCTACGCGGTGATCTGCTGCCCGGCCTGGGGCGCTGTCGGGGAGGTCGGCAGCTTCAACTTCGGCAAGCTGCTGCACGGCAGCCAGCAGATTCGGCTGCACGCGCCGCTGCCGCCGTCGGGCCGATTCAACGTCAGCTCCGAGGTGGTCGACATCCAGGACAAGGGCGAGGGCAAGAACGCCATCCTGACGTTCAAGGGCACCGCCACGGACGACAGCGGGAATGTGATCGCCGAATCCTGGTCGACCGCGGTGATCCGCGGTGAGGGTGGATTCGGCGGGCAGCCAGGGGAGCGGGCCGCCGCGCCGGAGATCCCGGATCGCCCGGCCGACGCCGTCGTGGCGCTGCCCACCACCGAGGATCAGCCGCTGATCTACCGGCTCTCCGGCGACCGGAACCCGCTGCACAGCGACCCGTGGTTCGCGCAGACCCTCGCCGGCTTCCCGAAGCCGATCCTGCACGGCCTGTGCACCTACGGCGTCGCCGGCCGCGTCCTGGTCACCGAGCTCGCCGGCGGTGACGCCGCCAAGATCAAGGCCGTCGGCGCGCGCTTCACATCCCCGGTGTTCCCCGGCGAGACGTTGACGACATCGGTGTGGCGCACCGAGCCTGGGCACGCGGTGTTCCGTACCGAGGCCGCTGCGGCCGACGGCAGCAACGCCCGGCTGGTGCTCGAAGACGGGACCGCGGAGTACAGCGACTGACGGTTGCGCGGCGCGGCGGCCGCGCATGCGGCGTAGCGTCATAGGTAGAGCCGCGTCAGATGTTGCTTGGCGGCTCCGCTCGAAGTCATTGGCAGCGTGGTCTCTACGTGATTCTGCCGGTGGGTGATCGCGGCACCGACCGTTAGGACTTTTCATGGGATGGCGCACCAGTGGGCTTCAGCATGCGGTGGTGACCTGATGGCGTACGTCGCGCAACGGATCCGCGCCGACAAGCCCGTCCGGCTGTGCCTGTCCGACAAGCTCGGTCGTCGGATCGACGGGGCCTGGTGGCCGTACACGGGAGTCCTGGCCGACGAATTCGGGGGCCTGATGGCGGTTCTCGATGACCGTCTCGGGAAGATCGCGGAGGTCGGCATCAACTGGTCGCCCCTGCACAATCCGCCGAACCTCAATTGGCAGGCCTGGCGTGGACGCGCGCAGCACATCATGACCGTGGAAGGGTGCGAAGCCACCGCCACCCTGTTGATCGTGCCCAGCACGACCAACAACACGCTCGCCGGCATGGTGCTGCGCCGCGCTGCCGGTCAGCCGGTAGACCCGCGTCGCGGTGAGGACGCGATGCTGGAGACCGCCGAGGAAATCCTGACAGCCGCACGGCGGCAACGTGTTTCGGGAAAGGTTCTGGACTGACGCGTGGTGCGTCAGTCCAGAATTTCCGCGGGAATCAGAGCGTGGTGACGCCGACGGCCTGCGGGCCCTTATTGCCCTGGGTGACATCGAACTTCACTCGCTGGTTCTCCTCCAGTGAGCGGAAGCCGGCGCCCAGGATTTCGGTGTGATGTACGAAAACATCGGGTGCACCGCCGTCGGGGAGATGAAGCCGAAGCCTTTAGCGTCGTTGAACCACTTCACGGTTCCTTCGGTCATGTGACTACTACTTTCTTTTTGAACATGGATGCGAACGTCCGCATCCAAATCTGTTGTGATTCAGCGCAAGAAGCGATGAACCGCTAGTCCGCGTGCTGCGCGGCTGCGAAAATGCCCGACACCGTCGTGTGGTCATTGGGCTGCGCGGCACTCATAAGCGCGCAATGGGCTTCTGCCGGAGCCGTATCGACGGGCACGGTCAGGAGCACGATCCGGTTGCGATCGAGACCAACCACCTCAACGGTGTTGATCGGCTGGCGCTGATAGCCGTCGAGGCGCACCCGCCGCCCGCCTGCCGCGAGTTTGGTGGGGGCGGCCGACCACTCGCCGACGTTGTAGAGCACCCGGTCGATCTGTCCGAGGCGCACCGACAAGACGGCCAGCAGGTCGGGCAGCTCGGTGCTCAGGTTGCGGGTGTGCGGCCACCACGCCCCGTCGACATATCCACTGTGGGGAGCCTTGGGCTTCAACCGCAATCGTGGAGTCTGCTTCGGCGACGTGCGCTGAGCGTGGGTCGTGCGGTCATGTTGCGGCGTCATTTCGACGCTCCTGCCTTGACCGCGAATCGGTCAAACTACTTCGAATCGGCGACGGCGTGGCTTTGACCCGCCACGCGACGAAGTACCGCCGATGGACCAAGCGTACGCGGGAAACGCGCAGGACCAAAACGGTTCTCGCCTGGCCATTCGGAGTCGACTCGGTGAACGGCCGACGCTTTTGCCCGTACCCTCGGTTCGGTGAGGGCACCGCCTCGCCCGTGCATGTGTGACAATCCGTTGTCGTGCAAGCGTTGTCGCGCAGCGCGGGCGAGGCGGCCCCTACCCGGTGACGGCGCGGTCGAGTGCGGCGAGCGACTCCTCGATGAACCCGAGCGGGAACGGCGGCATGCCGCCGATCTGGTCGCGGAAGGCCTGCGGTGTCTCGGTCCAGTCGTACGTGAGGGTGACATCGGTGCCGTCGCCATTCGGGGTCAGGTCGTAGCGCCACCACCAACCGCCCGGGACGTGCTGTCCCGACTCGTCCAGACTGCCGGTCGCCCAGCCGACGGTCCTGTCGGGCTCGAAATCCGTCACCAGGTTGTACGTGACGTAGTCCCCGCCGGCCTGGTCCAGGTACATGTTCATGGCGAAGACCTGGCCGGTACCGGTGATCGGTGCGGCGTCGACGGCGTCGCGGACCCAGTCGCCCGGTTCGGTCTCCTTGTGCCGCGCCGGGTTGGCCAGCACCGCGAACACCGCCGCGGGCGGTGCGGCGATGGTGCGGGTGGCGACGAAGCGTTCCTGGGTCGTCGAGCTGCTGGTCATCGGTTCTGTCCGTTCTCTGCGTTCGATCCGTATGCGCGGGCAATGTCCTGTGAACTGGCCCATTTGGAGTATGTCGGCGACTGGGGCCAGCCTTCGGGCGAATCCTGCCACTGCTCCTGGCGGCCGTAGGGCAGAACGTCGATCAACGCGAAACTGTGGCCCAGCTGCTCGCAACCGCGGCCGTCGGTGTGCCAGGTGCGGTACACCGTATCGCCGTGTCGCAGAAACACATTGACGGCGAAACCCGTGCCGGGCGCGGCGCCCATGTCCGACCCGAAGCTGCTCTCCGACGACGAGTACCACTCCATCTTGTTGCCCACTTTGGCCTTGTAGGCCAAGGCTTCCTCGATGGGCCCGTTGGTGACGATGACGAAGCGGGCGTCGTAATTGGCCAGGAAATCGAGGCGGGTGAACTGCGAGGTGAAGCCGGTGCAACCCGAGCACTGCCACTCGGCGCCGTCGGTCCACATGTGGTTGTAGACGATCAGCTGGGACTTGCCGTCGAAGACGTCAGCCAGCCGCACCGGCCCCTCGGCGCCGATCAGGGTGTAGTCGGGCAGCTCGACCATCGGCAGCCGGCGCCGTTGTGCGGCGATGGCGTCGAATTCGCGCGTCGCGGCCTTTTCGCGGCGGCGCAGGTCGTCGAGGGCGGCCCGCCAGGTGTCCTGGTCGACCACTGGCGGCAGGGCGGTCTGCTCGGTCATGTTGCCTCCTGATGGTTGCGTTCACTGGGTAGACCGGTGCGGGCGCGAATATTCATCGCGGATCGCCGAACCAATACGTGAGTGCGTCCCGCAGCCCCGCATCCGAGGCGCCGGCCCACGCGATGTGTGCATCCGGGCGAATCAGCAGGGCGTCGGCCTGGCCCCTGAGGATGTCGACGCGATCCACCCACGGTGCCGCGACGTCGCACAGCTCGGGTGGTCCGACGAAGACAGGTCGCGCCGCGCGCAGGGCCGCCACGACGTCGTCGGGCAGGTGCGACGCGAACGTCCCGGCCAGCGGGTGCGGCTGCGCGCCGGGCATCGGATACCGGACGTCGGACGCGGCGATCATCGCGCCGACGCGCGCAAGCGCGGGCGCGTCGGAGAGCAACTCAGTGAACACTTTTCGCAGCGCCTCGTCGGCCGGGTCGTGGCCCCGCCGCAACGACACCTGGGCCTGCGCGTGCAGCAGCAGGCGTTCGCCGGCGAGGTGCCGTTCGGAGTGGTAGGTCTCGAGCAGGCCGGGCGGTGCCCAGCCATGGAGCGTGGCGGCGAGCTTCCACGCGAGGTTCACCCCGTCGAGCATCCCGGCCGATACCGCGACGCCGCCCGTCGGAATCTGGTGCGCCGTGTCACCGGCCAGCAGCACCCGGCCCGACACGTAGCGCTCGGTGTGCCGGGCCGCGTACGTGAAGCGGGTCAGCCGCTTTGGCTCGCCGAGCGGGAAGTCCACGCCGAGCACGCGACGGACGCTGGCGCGGAATTCGTCCAGCGTCATCGGGTCGTCATCGTCGTAGTCGTGGTCGGGAGCCTCGCTGGTGTACAGGCCCAACCATCCGGGCTCTGACGACGCGATGGCGAAGATGCCGCCCTCGGTCTGGCTGTAGCCCCACGGCAGGCGGCCATAGCCCGGGACGTCGTAGTCGCCGTCGTCGCGGGCGGTGATCTCGCGCGGCCACGTGACGGTGGCCATCCGGTGGATCTCGGGGTAGACGATGCCCGGGAAGCCGATGCCGGCCAGTTCCCGCACCCGGCTCCGTACCCCGTCGCAGCCCACGACGTAATGCGCGATGATGCGGTACGGACCATCCGGACCGCGGACCTCGAGATGCACGGCGTCGTCGTCCTGCTGCAGACCGACGACCTCCTGGCCGCGCCGGACCTCGACGCCGAGGCTGCGTGCGTAGTCCTGCAGGAGGGCTTCGAGCCGAGGCTGGGGGAGCCGCTGCACCTGATCGGCGACTCGTCGAGCTGGGTGAGATCGACGTGGATGCCGCCGAACGGGAGTTTGGCGGTGACGGGCGGGCCGGCCGCGTCATTGAGCAGGTCACCGAGTTCGCGGTAGCGCAGCAGGTTGAGGATCTGGCCGCCGATGCCGCCGGCTTTGGCGACCTCGCGAATGTCGGTGAGTCGCTCCAGGACAAGCGGTTTGATCCCGGTCAGGCAGAGTTCGGTGGCGAGCGTCAGACCGGTCGGTCCTGCGCCCACGATGATCACGTCAATGTTCGTCATGCGTCCCCCTCAAGACGATCGAGCTGCAGTTACGTTGCAGCCCAGCGATTCTGGAGCATGAGGGGGGGTCTTGCCACAAGCCCCGGGGTGCGCTATATGTTGAAAGTGAGGGGAGCAGGGGTTGCTTTTCTCCGTGGCGACGCGCATTACGAAATCTCCAACGGTGCCGGGTTCGACCGTTTGCACTGCAAAAGGTCAACTAAGCAATCGCGTGGCAGGTCGTGGGTTCGCGCGGCGCGTCCGTGGCCTCCTGGTTCTTGACGCGACGCCGATCGTGCTCCGGCCATTGCCTCCAGAGATGCCGTGAGGCTGTTCAGGACCGAGTGTGCCGCGTCGGGCCGCTCCGCTGTTATCCGCCATCTGGCCAGACTTCCCCTCCAACTGGCGGGAAGAGCGCTCGGATGACCCGTAAGGGCCTCGAAGCGAGAAGTCGCCCGTCGTGCGCTGCGGAGTGCACCGTGCCTATCGCGTGCCACGACGTACGCGAGTGCAGACGCCGCACGGCGCCGCGCGACTTTGACAGTCAACCGACACCTCCGTCTGGCAAAAATAACGCTGCTTGCATTGTGCTCACGACGTTGAGTCGTACTCGGCTCAAATGCGATTCCAATCCTGGGGAATTCGTATGGATCGCGTATCGCGACAATATGAATATGCAGCGGAGAGGAGCGTCGGAAAAGCGCGAACTCCGAATATTTACCCATTCCGATGAACAATATTGTGTTGCTGTGCTACGGCACCGTCCGACCAAATCGACTGGTAGCAAGGCTAATTAGAGCTTGAACCGGCAATCGTAGAAGTAGCTGCACGGTTTGCGATATAACGTTTCAACGCACGATGTTACCGCGATTAGACAATTCATTTCAGTCGATTGAATGAGCTAGTGTCGGCGACTGTAAGTAGTTCCGCAGAAGAGGAGGTATGTGAATGTCGAAGCAGCACAAGTCACGTCATCGTGCAGCGGTCGCATTGCTGGCGGTCGCGCTGATGGGCACGGGCGCCGGATTTACCGCGGCCGTGGCCGGCGCGCAGCCGCCCCCACCGCCCGGGCCGGGCATCCTGCCGCCGGGGCCCGGTGCGCCCCCGCCGCCCGGTGGACCCGGCCTCGCTCCTCCTCCGGGTCCAGGGGCTCCGCCGGCCCCGGGCGGCCCACTACTCCCGCCTCCGCCGTTCTGATCCTGGTGCAGCGACTCGACCGCCCGGCGCGTAGCCCGGTTGCCGCAGGTGCAACCGGGACGCGGCCGGGTGGTCGACCCGCTCGTCACGGACTGAGTCCCGCTGGCGGGCTGGCGATCTCGGCGCACAACCCCGTCTGAATGCCGCTCGTTTGGCGGCTCCGCTACTCCGCTGGGGATTCATTTGATCTTCGAACTCGCCCCGTTCCCTCGACCGACTCATCTCGGCGGCCAAGGCGCGTCCGGGCATCTTCTGGGCCGTGTATTCCTCATCCAGCGCCTCCATGCCTCGATGGCTGCCCGGTTAGTTCATGTTCCAGGGTTCACCGTAGGTGGTCACCGAGTCACCGGTCTTGGCGATCAGGCGAGCAAAGGGCCGCAAGAGCACGCCGCCGGCTGCACCGGTCACAGTGCCGTGCGCGTTGGACACCGCCACTGAACCCGTCGGGCCGGAAACGTCCACCGAGAACGTCGCGACTTCCTGGATACCCGGGCCGTTGCCTAGATCGGCGGAGATCGACACACCCGGCAACAGGTTTGGTGTGATGATGCCGCCACCGCCGCTCCCGCTACTGTTGAATGTGCCGGGATTGACATCGTCGAGGAGAATGTTCGGCGTGGTGTAGCTGAAGTTGATGCCTACGCCCAGGGCCCACGGGAAGCCGATCTGATAGCCCAACTCCAACGTGCCGGTGAACTGGCCGCAGCCGTTGCCATCACACTTGTAGGTGGCGCGGCCGGAGTGGAACCACTCACGTGTCAGCCGGTTGCGGTCCAACGGAAATACACCGTTGAGGAACGTGTCCCACTGCTGCACCGTCAAGGTGCGATCGAGGCCGTCCACCAAGCTCAGCTGGTTGTCTAGATCCGCGCGTGAGGGCGCAGCTCCGACGGACAACGCCACGACCGCACAGATGCTCATCACGAAGCCGCATTTCAATGTTGTCAACAGTTCTTTCCCGTCCTGGTAATGCCTTGGTCGTTGATTCAGCGCCGATGATGATCTAGGCAGGATAGGGCCGAATGATGTTGTACTTGTGGGGTTTTCGTATGTGAATCATGTCAACCGTGACACAAGCGCAACTGCGGCTGGCGGCCGGACCGTCGCTCATGCGCAGGTGGCGTTTGCAGCTCTGTAGGCCGGTGCGACGTGTCAACCGGCGAGGAGTCTGTCGGTGATCAGCAGTTCGAAAGTACTCACGATGGCCGGAAGGTTGTCGGCAGGGCCAACCGCCGAGGGGTAAGCGGCGATACCGCAAAGAACCGCGACCATCGTTTCGACGGCATCGATGATGTTGATCTCATCGCTGAGCTCGCCTCGATCGATAGCCTCACGCATTGCCGACGAGATGAACGCCCGGGCCATACGAAGCACCGAGCGGTCAGTGACGATTCGTGTTTCATTGCGAACCGATTCGCGAACGGCGGCGGCAACAAGTTGGGCGTTGCACTGGCCAGGGTCGTCGGCGCCCAGGGCCGTTGAAAAGAAGCTGACAAGCTGTGCGGGCAACGTTTTCGAGCGTCGGGCCGTAGCGGCCGCTGCCGCCATTACATCGACCGCTGGGCGGTCGATGGCGTCGCGGTACAACTCCGATTTGTTGGCAAAGTGATAGTGCAGTGCCGGTCTGGACAAGCCAGCCCGTGTTGCAATGACATCGAATGTCGCGGTGGTATAACCGAATTCAATGAACGTCTCTCGCGCTGCACGCAGAATGCGCTGACGGTTGGCGGCGGTTGTTGCTGCCGACGGACGGCCCGCCTTGAGACGTTCGATCGGTGCCATGGCTCCATTATGGGTCGGCATACCGGCTGTCGCGCCCCGCTGGCGTTGTGGGTTTTCTATCAATTCATCTCAGTGGTGAGCCTGAAAATGCATATGGATGCCACAGGTCCGATGACGTTCCGCAGACCACCTTGTGCACTACAGTCGTTGCAGGACAGACTGATTCACCTAGGAAGGGAGCTACATGTCCAGCTCAATCACACGTCGGCCCAAGTATGTCGGCGCCGCCGCATTCATCACCGGGCTTGGATTGACCGCCAGCCTGCTCGGTGCAGGTGTGGCCAATGCCGGTCCGCCCCTGCCGCCGCCAAGCCAGTGCGCACCGCCACCCGCTCCGTGCCCGCCGCCGCCTCCGCCACCTCGGTGATCAAGAGGATTCCCTGACAAACTGTCCAGGCGGCGCAGCGCGTGTGAAATCGCGTGCTGCGCCGCCGCCATTTTGTGTCATGCACACCTCATGTCATCGTCGCCGATATGGGCAGCGACTTCGAAACACGTTTATGCACAGTCTGATTCAACGTGTGGAACAGACCCGCCGAGGTCGCCATACATGACACCGAGATCAACTGCGGATAATTCCGCAGCGAGGTACGTCAACATCGACGTGGCCTGCGATCCTTCCGAAACCTTCAGTGGCTCAGCCCTTATCCCCGTACTCGGAAGTGGCGACCGAGCGCGTGCCGGCGTTCTCTGCACGCAGTGGCGGGCAGTTCATCGCGCGGATTCCTGTCGTGACTACAATTCTGATTGTCATTTCCTATGCGCACGACAGCTCGTGCATAGCAGGAGGTCATAGGCTGGATTCGCCAATGGGCCCGCGACAGCCTGTTGGTTATCGGTGATGACCTTCCGGCATCATCTCAATTAGTGCGACACGCGAGCGACCAGTCCTCCCGGTCTCTCGCGTGTCGCACCCCTTGTGCAGTCCTGTTGCGCTGCATTGATTTTGACCAATCGGTCTTCACTCCCCGGTGGAGCTGCTTGTTTTGGCCGTCCAGGTCGGCATGAGCGTGCGCGAGGTTTGACCTTGGGAATTTCTATGGATCTTGTATCACCCAGATATGGATATTGAGGCGCGCGTGGCGGTTATGACCCTGCTGGTCCAATTGTTGAGGATCAGGCGCCGACCGGATAATCGGCGCACATGGTTGTGTAATCATTTGGCGCAGAACGTATTATGTACGCGCTAGGTAATGAGCGCTTCGTCATGTACAGGCGCGAAATTGCCCGCGTAGGACAGAATTCGCAAATGTCGCGAGTTCGGCTGGCCCCAACGACGTGGGCTAAAGTCGGCGCCTGGCAGCTTGTTTCACAGTGGGGAGATGCGCATATGCCCAAGCAGTACAGGATGCATCGCCTGGCCAGGATGGCATTATTGGTGATCGCGTCGGTGAGTGTGGGCGCAGGCGTCGGTGCGGCGGTTGCTGCCGTCCTGAGTCAGCGTGGTCCCAATCCGGCCGGACACGGCCTGACGTAGTCAGCACACACCACGGGTGCTGATTTCTCCGGTTATCCGACAACGGTATTGGACAATTCCTGCCTAGGGTGCGCTGTGTTGGTCCGCGGTGAGGTCGTAGTAGGTCACACCGTCGACGGTGGCGGCGGTGAAACTCTGTTTCACCCAGTCGGCGATCTTGTCGCCCTCGGTCTGCGCCCCGCTTTGTCCGCCGGGAAATCTGGGGCCGCGGGAGGCAATGTAGTAGTGAATCCGCCCCTGGGCGGCGTACTGCTGGAACTGCGCCAGGGTCGGTGATGGGTCCATGCCCCCAAAACCGCCGATCGGCATCACCGCGTGGCCGGTCGCCAACTGGTAAGTGGCGGCGTCATTGGCGCCGTTGGTGGCCGCCACCCACTGGTAGTTGTCTGCGTTCGCTTCGAGCAGCTGTTCCAGCCGCGTGCTCGATGCGGTATCGAAGCCGGGTGGCATGCTGGGGAAGTGCTGGCTGCTGAGCTGCGGGCCGGCCGTCACGATACCGCCGTTGTGCGGGGTGGCTACGGTCTCTACACAGTAGGCCAGCGGACCGGCCAGCACTGCGACGACAGCAAGTGGGGCCGCCCACGATCCGAACGGGATGCCGCGCAGTACATCGGCTACGAGGATCAGCGCGGCGCCGGCGCCGATCACCGCCACCGGCCAACGCAGCCACGGCGCGAAATCCGGTGTGCGGTTCAGCAGTACCCAAGACCAGCCCGTGGTCAGTGCAATCGTCGCTGCCAGGGTGAGACCGATCCACATGGTGGCTCGGCGTCGCCAAAGCTCGGTGGCTCCGATGCCGACCAGTGCGGCAATGGCGGGGGAGAGCGCCATCGTGTAGTAGTCGTGATAGAGGCCGGACATGAAGCTGAAGATGACGCCGGTGCCGAGCAGCCAGCCGCCCCAGACCAGGTACTGAGCTCGCTGCGGCTCGGTTCTGGACGCCCTGCCGCACAGGATTATTCCCGCGACGAGGAAGATCAGAGCGGCCGGCAGAAGCCACGATATCTGTGCCCCGGACGCGCCCGTGAACAACCGCAGGATGTTGGGATCGGAACCGAATGGGAAGCCGCCGTGCTTACTACCTGGCGGCAACTCCGCGCCGGCGGGTAGCTCCGGTAATCCGCCGTGGCTGCCACTGAGCCGAGATATTCCGTTGTATCCGAACGTCAGGTTCAGGAAGCTGTTGTCGGTCGAACCACCGATGTAGGGCCGGCTGCGGCTCGGGATCAACTCGACCAGGGCTACCCACCAACCGCCCGCCGCGACCATCGACAGCAGCGCTGCGATCAGTTGCAGCCCCCGGGTACGCAGCCGGGTCGGCCCGGCGATCAGATAGGTGAGGACCAACGCGGGTACCACGAGCATGACTTGCAATTGCTTTGTCAGAAAACCGAATCCGATCAGTGCGCCGCAAAACGCCAGCCACCGCGTGCGGCCGTCCTCGACGGCGCGCAGTAGGGCGCCAACCGCGCCGATCATGAGCAACACCAGCAGGGCATCCGGATTGTTGTAGCGAAACATCAGGGTGGCCACAGGCGTCAAAGCCAGTGCGCCGCCGGCGATCAGGCCCGCGACCGCACCGAATTGCCGGCGGACGATCACATACAGCAGCGCGACGGAGGCGAGGCCGATCAGCACTTGTGGTAGCAGTATCGACCAGGTGTTGACGCCGAAGATTCGGGCGCTGAGCTCCATCGGCCACAGCGATGCGGGCGGCTTGTCCACGGTGATGGAGTTTTCGGCATCCGACGAGCCGAACAGGAATGCCTTCCAGCTCTGCGCGCCTGCCTGCACGGCCGCGGCGTAAAAGGCGTTGGCCCAACCCATTCGGCCGAGAGTCACGGTCCACAAGACCGCGGTGGCCGCCAATAGGCCGGCGAGCGCTGTGCGCGCCCACCGCGGGTCGGACTGTGAACGAGCGGCCTGCGGCAGTCGTGCCGGATGCAACGTCGGGTTCTGCAGCATGCGCTCATCTTCTGTGACTTACCTGGGAAGATCGTTGGGCAACTGTGGGGCGCGGCTATGACTGTGTGCCGCGTGCCGGCAGCGTCACCGTGAACGCAGACCCGTTCGGGCCGCTGTTGACTGAGATTGTGCCGCCGTGGGCTTGAGCTACCGCCTGGGCGATGGACAATCCGAGGCCGGTGCTGCCTGCCGCTCGTGAGCGGGATTCGTCGCCGCGGGCGAAGCGTTCGAAGATTTCCGGCAGTAGATCGGGCGGAATTCCGGGGCCGCTGTCGACCACCGTCAGTGTTGTTGATCCGTCGTCGCCCACGGCGAGTGTGGTGGCCACCTTGGTGCCGGCGGGGGTGTGGACGCGGGCGTTCGATAGCAGGTTGGCCAGTACCTGGTGCAGCCGCTGGCGGTCACCGACCACAACGACAGGCTGGTCTGGAAGGTCTAGGGCCCAACGATGTTCAGGCCCCGCCATGTGGGCGTCGCTCACGGCGTCGATGACCATTTGGGATAGGTCGACGTCGTTGTTCTCGAGTGGGCGGCCGGCGTCCAGCCGGGCCAGCAGCAGCATGTCCTCGACCAACTGGCTCATGCGCCGGGACTCGGCGTGGACCCGGGTGAGCGCGTAGACCAGATCGTCGCGTCGCGCATCAGGCCTCTCGGCCACCAAACGCCGTGCCACCTCGGTGTAGCCCTGGATGGAGGCCAGCGGCGTACGCAATTCGTGACTGGCGTCGGCGACGAACTGGCGTACGCGGGTCTCGCTTGCGTGGCGGGTGGCCAATCCGTCGGCTACCCGGTCGACCATGCGGTTGAGGGCGGTGCCCAGCCGGCCCACCTCTGTATGCGCAGCGTCGGCGTTGACCGGTTCGATCTGGGACGGAAGTCGTACGTCGCCTTCGTGTAACGGAAGTTCGGCAACGTGTTGCGCGGCTTCGGACATCCGTGACAGCGGGACGAGCTCACGGCGAATCATCGCGCTCCCAGCGGCGATCGCCGCCGCCAGCGCCACCGCAGAGAACCCACCGATCATCCAGGTGACCGATCCCAGCGTCTGTTGTACTCCCGATACTGGCAGGCCTGCCACCACAACCGTATCCCGGGACTGCTGCGCGGTAAGGCGGTAAAGGCCCAGACCGTCGAGGTAGGCACTCACCTTGTGCCCCTGGGGAACTCGCTCTAGCTGTGTCAGTGCCGCAGGGCTGACGGAGCGCCGATCGCCGCTGGTCATGATGACTGCCGCCTGACTCTGACCGGGCCCCGAAATGATGGCGCCCACGGTGCCTGCCGATTGACCGGGCGCATCGAGAAACATCGGCCCGGGACCGGAGAATCGCAGGAATGGCGGCGGTCCGAACTCAAAGAACGTTACGGACCGCGATTCGGCGTCGGAAACCTGGCTGTCGAGTTGGTTGATGAGGAAGTGCCGGAGCGCAACCAGGGTGGCGGCTCCGACAGCGGTGCACAGTCCTGCTCCGAGCACCGCAACCACGACGATCAGGCGGCTCCGCAACGTCCATGTACGCGGCGCGCAATTCCAGCGACATCGCGATGATGGGGCAGGGTCCGCCACCACGATGTCACTGAGGTTTGAGGACATAGCCGATCCCGCGGACCGTTTGGATCATGGGCGTGCGGTCGGCATCGATCTTCTTGCGGAGGTACGAGATGTACAGCTCGACAACGTTGGAGCGGCCCTCGAAATCCCAGTCCCATACGGCGCGGAGGATCTGGGCTTTGGTAAGTACCCGTCTCGGGTTGTTCATCATCAACCGAAGAACTTCGAATTCAGTTGCGGTCAAATTGATTTCCGCTCCCGCACGGGTTACTTCGCGGCTGTCTTCGTCCAGCACCAGATCGCCGACGACGAGTTGAGCACTGTCGGCGGCAAACCCGATGCCGGACCGGCGAACCAGTGCCCGCATGCGGAGGACCATTTCTTCGACGTTGAACGGCTTCGTGACGTAATCGTCTCCGCCCGCGGACAATCCAGCGATGCGATCTTCGATGGTGTCTTTCGCGGTGAGCAGCAGCACTGGTAGTTCTGGGCGGATGCGGTGCAGTTCGTGGAGCACGTCGAGGCCACTCATGTCGGGCAACATGATGTCGAGCACCACGATGTCGGGTTTCTCGTCGGCGGCCTTTTTGATGGCCGATGCACCGTCGCATGCTGCCGTGACGAGCCAGCCCTCGTAGCGCAGCGCCATGGCGACCAGGTCGCCGAGTGCCGGTTCATCGTCGACCACGAGCACCTCGATCGGGCTGCCGTCGTGGCGAGTCATCGGGGCCGGAGCTGCAGGGCCGGTGGCTTGTGGCCGACGGGTCGCCTCGTAGGCGTCTGGCGAGTGTCGCATCGCGTCATTGTTGCCAACCGGATTAGCGACGATCTGTGGTTGACCTATGGATGACCTATGAAACACAGCGTTCAGGTGGTAGTTGATTGTTGATTGTCTGGCGTGACTTCCCCAACATCGGTCGGGTCCCGCCTTGGCCCGGGAGTACTTGCTTGGTCCGCCGCATCTCGTCGGGCATCTCTAGGAAGTACCAGCAGTCGGGTTCATGAAACCCCCTGCGCGTCGTCCATTCATTTGGTCGAACGAATGCGGGAGGCCTGGATCAGGAGATCGATCCAGGCCTCCCATTTTCACCGTCGGCCTATAGCGGTGGAAGCAATGGAATCCCGAGAATGTTCGGTACTCCAAGCGCTGGAGGCGGGGGCGCAGGTGGACCGACACACGGCAGCAGCAGAACACACCCTCCCGGTGCCCCCGGGGCTCCCGGTCCGGGTGGGGGCGGTGGCATCGCGCCGGCCGTTGCCGTTTCGAATCCGATTGCGCTGAAGGCCAATCCGGCACATACGGCCACTGATCCGACTACTAGACGTGACTTCTTCACGATGTCCTTCTCCTCTGCCAAATTCGGTGGGCGACGGAATCGACGGTAGTCGGCGAACATAGGCAGAAACTGTCGGTCGATTAGGGCCGTCGTATCAGTTTTGGCTGTCGTCTTCCGTCCGTCTGACCGGGTAAAGCGATTGGTGACCGTCGCGCGTTCGGCGACGGCGTAATCGGAGAACGAATAATCATCGCGGCCGGGAATTCATAAAAACTCTTCGACAATCGCGGAGTGATCACCTTCCGCGATTGGATACGCCGATATCCGGCGGATGTGGCGGTGCACCGAGCGGCCAGAAGGCGCATCGAGACGAAAGACGTTCGGCAACAACGTGATTCATTGATCGCTGAGTACCGGTGATATCCAGGGATGCCCGCGCAGGCTGGTCCCCAACCCTAGTGACGGCCCGGCGGACCGCCGATGCCGCCCATGGTCACATCGAGACCGAGGGCAGTGGCGCAGACGGCGCCGGCGATCGCCAGTGCTACCCAATCGGACCGGCGGAGTTTGGTGCGGCCGGCGGTGAGTTGTCCGGTTCCACCTCGGGCGGCGATCGCATCGCCCATTTCGTCGGCGCGGCGAAACATCATCGCAGTGACGGTGGCTATCAGGTCGACACCGTCGCGGATACGCTGTCGCACCCGTCGTATCCCGCTCAGCTCTGGTGCGGGCCGCAAGGTGCGGGCCGCGTTCACGACCCTGAATTCGTCGATCAGCATGGGGAACGACCGCAGTGCCAAGGCCAGGGCCACCGCGAGGTCGTCGACAGGGATAGCCAGTCGGCGCAATGGGCGGCCCAGTGTCGCGATGGCCGGCGCGACATCGGCGACGTCAGTGGTCCAAGAGAGCACCGCACCTGTGAGCAACAGCACGATGGTCAATGCCGCAAGTTGCAGGAATTGAAGCAGGCCACCGAGTCCCACATGCAGGCCGGTGATGACGATGAACGGGGGCCCGCCTGCGGACAGGAGGATCGCGGAGCCGATCAAGACGACTGCCCATACCGGCGGCGGTACGGACGGAAAGGCGGTCCTCGGGATGCGTGCGAGCCAGATGGCCGCCAGGTCCAGGACGCCGACCGCGGCGATCGGGAGGGGGCTGGGATCGATGGCCAGCATCACCGCGACGGCGATGGCGACGATGAGTTTGGTGCCGGCCCACAACGAGTGGACCGGGCTTGTTCCCGGGACGGGTCGCATGAGCACCAACGGCCTCGGGCCCCGAGGCTTGTCTTGCGTACGGGGTGTCATGACGATGCTCCCGTCGCGGGCGACACTGGAGTCTCGATCGCGCCGTTGTGCAGGCGTAGCACTCGCGGGCACAACTGGTCCAGGCCGAGGAAGTCGTGCGAGATCATGATGATCGTCAATCCGGTGGTGTGGCGCAGGTCGGTCAGCAGCTGCACGAGATCGCGTGCGCTGCCAGCATCCAGGCCGGCGAGGGGCTCGTCGAGGATCAGCACCCGGGGCCTGCGGGCCAATAGGCCCGCGAGCACCAGTCGGCGCTGCTGTCCGCCGGAGAGTTGATCGACGCGGCGCCGCGCGAGTGCGGCGTCCAGGCCGACACTGGCCAGCGCGGCCACCATGCGATCCGTCTCATCTGCATCGAATCCTGCGGCGGATGCGATTTCCAAATCGACCCGCGGCCGCATGAGTTGTAGGCGCGCTGCTTGGAAGGCGATGGCGATCGTGCCGACCTGTTCGGCGGCGGGTTGGCCATCGATCTGGACCGATCCTGCGGAGGGCGCTGTCAGGCCGGCCATGATCCATGCCAGCGTCGACTTGCCGGACCCATTGCCGCCGTGGATCAAGATGCCATCGCCCTCGTGCACAGTGAGGTTGATGTCGGACAGCGTGGTGTGTGCCCATGGGGTGCCCGTCGCGTACTGATGGCTGACGCCGTCCAGTCGCAGGACGGGCACGCCGGTTGCCGCGGGCAGGCGACCGACAGCGGCCGGGGCTGAAGCGGGTGCCGCGACGGTGGACACCATTGCGGTGTCATTTCCGGTTCCGGACAGGCTGATGACCCAGTCGGCGCTCTCGGCTTCGTCGCGGTAGTGGGTGATCTCGACGACTGACATTTGCTGGTGTGCGGTCAGGCCGTCGACCACCGCCAGCAGCGCTTCACGGCCCTCGGGGTCCACCATTGAGGTGATTTCGTCGGCTACCAGAAGTTTCGGCGAGCGGGCCAGCGCAGCGGCCACGGCCAGGCGCTGCAGTTCACCTCCGGACAGGCCATTTGTCGCGCGCTCACGCATCCCGGCCAGACCTACCCGGTGCAGGATTGCATCAACGTCCACTGGTGTGTCCGGGGGCAGGCCCCAGACGACGTCGTCAGCAACCCGCATACCCAGCACCTGTGTCTCCGGGTGTTGCAGCACCACAGCGGTGCCTCCAATGCGGCCCAGGCCGACTGCACCGGGCCGGTGGACCGCGCCGGTGGTGGGTTCGGCGCCGGCGAGAATGCGTCCCAGTGTGCTTTTGCCGGACCCGTTGCCACCGACCACGGCGAGACGCTCGCCGACATCGACGGTGAAGTTGGTCGGCGCCAGCGCGTCGTGTTCGGCGTCGGGATACCGGAAGCTGACGTGGTCCAGATGCATCGGCAGCGGGGCGGGGGCGGCCCCGGCCAGGTCGGCCGGGGGCGGGTCGAGGTTGTGGACGTCGGGGA
This sequence comes from Mycobacterium sp. SMC-18, assembly GCF_045310895.1. Taxonomy (NCBI): domain Bacteria; kingdom Bacillati; phylum Actinomycetota; class Actinomycetes; order Mycobacteriales; family Mycobacteriaceae; genus Mycobacterium; species Mycobacterium sp. SMC-18. The sequence continues at coordinate 5,200 of NZ_JBJIAL010000026.1, read as the reverse complement.
TCCCGCCGAGGCGCCGCAGGACACCGGACATGATCCACCAGCCGATGACAGACACGAGCGTCACGACGGCCGCCATCCAGCCGGTTAGCAGCAGTGGCCAGGCTCTGAATCCGGCCGAGGTCAGGTGCGCCAAGCCGTCGCCGAGGTCACGTAGGGCGGGAACGGCGTGTAGGGCGGCAACCAGTCCGTTCGTCGTCGCGTTCAAGGCGCTGAAGATCAGCGACCGCAACGGCGTCAGCACCAGCAAGATGCCGGCTGTGACGGTCCCGAGGACCGCGCCTGCGGTGAGACCGGTGAGGGCGACGGTGACGATACCGCCGCCGCGGCGTTTGACGATGCCGGCCAGCCCTCCGATGTAGGCGCAGGACAGCACGGTAATGGCGCCGGGCACACCAATGATGAGGAATGCGATCATCGCACCGGCGATGGCAGCGGTGATCAATACCCGTAGCCGGTGGCGGTGAGCGAGTAGCCCGATCGGCACGACGGCGGCCAAGGCCAGGAATGCCGTCACCGGCACCACGGCTGTCGAGATCGCCAGGCCTGCTGAGGCCGCAGCGACCGTCGCGGCGTGTGCCATCTCCCCGGGGAGCAGGCCGGCGCGGCCTTCGGTGCGAACTCGGCTAGCCACGGGCGTCGTCGCTCATGTTGACCGGGCGTGCGGCACGGGGCCACGCCAGCGGATTCAATGCGCGGTAGGGGTCGGCGGCGCGAACGCTCAGAAGGTCGACGAAGCTGGTTTCCAGCGCTTCCTGGGTGGTCTCCTTGACCGTGGCGATCCATGTCTCACCGGAGACATCGGCGGGTTTGGTCGTGGTGATGGGGGCACCGAACCTCAGGTACATGCGCTGCGGCCGTGGGATGAGAGTGGGACCGATCCCTCGCATCAGCGGGATCGGCATGTTCGGACGGCCGGTGATCTTCTCGCTGATCGTCATGCTGAGCCGGCCCAGCATGCTGTCGCGGGTGAACAGATGCTGGTACATGTCGTCGCCGCCGACCAGGGTCACCGGCACGATCGGGTAGCCGCCGATGATGGCTTCGCGGGCGAAGCCCGCTCGGCCGAGCCAGTTGATGGTGTTCTCTTCGCCTTTGAACTTGGCGAGCTCGCGGCCGCCGCCGGGAAACACCAGAATTGTGTCGTTGTTCCGCATCAATTCCTGGGCGTTTTCCGGAGATCCGACCACGGCGCCGACGGCGGCGACCACATCTCCCATGGGGCCGCCCATCTTGCCGATACCCCGCTCTGCCAGCGGCCGCACCCGCGTCCCGATGCCGCGCCGCACGTAGTGCAGGATCAGCGGCACCTCGATGAAGCTCTGAGTGTGGTTCGCCACCAACAGAAATCGGCCGTCGGCCGGCAGGCTCTCGAGCCCTTCGACGTAAGGGCGCATCAGGTCGACGATGGGTTCGGCGGCATCGCTGACCGACCCCAGAACCCGGCGCAGTAGCTGTACCCGCGCTGGTTGACCGAGGTTCTCTTCAGCGGTGTAGTGGATTGTCATGACGATGATGTGCTCCGATCCAGGTGTCGATTTGCCGAACCAGGCGGCGATTTGGCCCGATGGCGGGTGAGGCAGGCCGTGGGATTGCCGAGATGCAGCGACCTCGGTGCCTGGTGCGACCGGTGTGGCCCGGGAACTTCGCCGGCCCCGACCCGCTGCCCAGTACGGACGTGAAGCTATCGGCCGAATCCATCAAACCTCTAGGACATTGCTTGCGAAAACGTATGAATACAGCTGGTTTTGAGTCACAGCCGGCCCTACCCATGACCATCGTCACGGTCGAATGTCGCGAGTCTGTCCTGGCCGCTGAATCGCCACGCCATAATGGGACCGTTGTTTGGGGTGAACGAAAGTTGGTGCGGTCCAGCAGCTCTGGCGCAGGCTGCTGGGTGTCAGGCAACGAAACTCGCGGAGTCGCAAAGTCCGTGCGCATGTGGTCGATCTTCTTGGCAAGACTCCGTGAGTGCTAGATTCCAGTGAATACCGTTGTTGGACAGTATCTTCTGGAGTCGGTAGAGGCTTTTGTATGGCGCCTCGGCCGTACAGCGACGATACGGAAACTCGGGATCCGGGGTAGGCATAGCCGACTCCTATGACGTCGATACGGATTTCCCAGAGTCGGCGGCTACGTTTTGCCCAGCACGGCAGCCAATCGAGGGAGGTCCCTGCCGCATGAGAATCAAACTGATCACCCGAAGTACCGTCATTTCAGCCGCTGCGCTCGCTATTTCGCTGACTGGTGTCGGCATTGCACAGGCCTCGCCCGATACGGTCAACCAGGACAATCAGGCCGGCCATTCCCGCTCCGGGAAGACGGCACGTAACAACACCAACGGTCTTGACTGGGGCGATGATTGGAGCCTGGGTGGCTTTCCGCCGATCAACCTGTCGAGTTTGCCGGCGCCCAACGTGAACCTGTCGGTCCCGCTGTCATTGGGCATGCCTGGCTTATCCCTCCCAAGCCTCAACCTCAGTCTGTTTCACTAGGCGTGCCCTGTCGTAAGTCCTCAGCCGGAAGAGGCAAGGCACTCACGGGGCCACCAACGCCCCGATTCCAGCTCCAGCCGGTGATCTAGACGCTTGGGTGCGACCAACTTGGGCACCACCGTGGGTTTCTCGGCGGGTGGCCGAGCTGCCCGGTTGCGGTCTGAGGTCAGTACAACTCGTTCTCGTAATGAACGTCGATCACCGCGTGGAGTGACCCCGCCAGGTCGCCGAGTTTCTCAGCCATCTTCGCCGCGCTCTCGGTGATCGTGAGGGTGTAGAAGTCCCCGCCTAATGTCACAGCGTCGGCCAGTCCGCGGCTGTCACCTTCCCACAGCTTGGCCCGGATGACGGCCTTGCCGCATTGCCCGAACACCTCGCGGATGCGCACGATGGTGGCCAACACCGCGGGTTTGCCGTCGGCGCTGAGCATCTCGAGCAATTCAGGGTCATCGGTGACGAACGCGTCCCCGTTCACCCGGATCACCTCGCGGATGCCCGGCACGAAGAAGACCAGTCCCACCGCGGGATGCTCGGTGATGTTCTCGTGGGTATCAGCGAGCTTGTTGCCCGGCCGGTCGGGGATGGCGAGCGTCCACGGGTCGAGGATCCGCACCGAACCGGGTGGGTCGCCCCGCGGGCTGGTGTCCAGCTGACCGTCGGCGCCGACGGTGGCCATGCAGAAGAACGGGCTGTGCGCGATGAAGCGAGCCGAGAATTCACCGAGTTTCGGCTCCTTCTTCTCGGCGATGAACCTCTCCGGGTATCCGACGATCTCCCTCACCCGCTCCATGGAGATGGGGGAGTACGAATCTGCCGCTGTACCTGTTGATTTCAGCATGGATTACCTAAGCATCGAGAACGAGTCGGGGAGTCTGGGCGCGCGAAACACAGATGAACATGCGGTCGTTGGCGGCGCGCTCGGACTCCGAGAGGATGTCGTCGCGGTGGTCGGGGACGCCCTCGAGCACGGCGGTCTCACACGCCCCGCAGATCCCGGATCGGCACGACGACGGCACCTTGACCCCGGCATTGTCGAGTGCGGCGAGAATGCTTTGGCCCGCTTCGACATTGACGGTCCTGTCTGACGCTGCACACACCACTTCGACCGGAGCGTCTGCGGATGCCGTCCGCTTGCCTGGTTTGAAGCGCTCGAGATGCAGACTGTCCGTCGGCCAATGGGCGGTGGCGTCCTGCAGCGCCGACAGCAGTGCTGCAGGGCCGCAGGCATAGATCTGCGCCCCGGGCTGAACCCGAGCGAAATGCTCGCCGAGAGGGATGCGACCGTCGGCGTCAGAGGCGTAGAAGCTCACCCGCGTTCCGTATTCGCCGAGTTCGTCGGCGAACGGCATCGAGGCGGCGGTGTGCCCACCGTAGAGCAGTTTCCAGTCCAGGCCCCAGGATTCGGCCTGACGGAGCATCGGGAGGATAGGGGTGATGCCGATGCCGCCGGCGACGAAGATGTACGAGGCGGCCGGACGCAGCTCGAATGTATTCCGCAGGCCGGCGACCGTAAGTTGTTGTCCTGGACGCAGAAACGCGTGGACGTACTCGGAGCCGCCGTGGCTGGTCCGTTCCCGGCGCACCCCGATGCGGTAGTACGAGCGCTCACCGACCGGCCCGCACAACGAGTACTGACGCTGGATGCCGGTGGGCAGGAGCAGATCGATGTGCGCTCCGGGTTCCCAGGCTGGCAGTAGCTCGCCACAACGCGGCTGCAATTGCACGGACACCACACCGTCGGCCTCCCATCGGAGTTGCCGGACCGCGACGCCAATCCCATCGGCTCCCAGTTCGCTGCCCACGCCACGCCCTCCTTCGCATTAACAATGTTAATCGCAGGTCGGAGCGTAGTGTTAACATTGTTAACGTGTCAACCGCCTCGACTGGCCCCGATCGTGTGGCGCTCGCCAACCTGTCGGTGGACCGAGTGGTCGGGGAAGCCCTGGCACTGGTAAACGAGTCCGGGCTGGAATCGCTGACCATGCGCCGGCTGGCCGACCGGCTGCGGGCCCACCTCCCGACCATCTACCGACTGGTCGACGGCAAGGACGCCCTCATCGACGAGATGGCCGAGGCGATCCTGGCGAAGGCGCTCGACAATGCGCGCCTGGACCACCCGGATTGGGTCGATCGCGTCAAAAGCCTTGCAGGGGGTCTGCGTTCGGCACTGCTGTCACAGCGCGACGGGGCGCGGATCGTCGGCGGAAACTATGCTGCCAAGCGGGCCAACCTGACCTTCATCGATACGCTCGTCGGCAGTGTCCGGGCCGGCGGCCTGGCCCGCGAACATGCGTTGTGGGCGGCCAGCTCGCTGTTCTGCTACGTCCTTGGTGAAGTCCTTGAACAGCAGGGCGCCGCCGGCGGCGAGACCGAGACGCTGGAGGGTGTCGTCCGCTCGGGAGACTTCCCACACCTCGCGTCCGGCCCCGTCGTGCAGCTGCTCGACTTCGACGCGCGATTCGACTACGGCTTGAGTCTGCTCATGGCCGGAATGCGTTCCGGCGCAGACCGTTCGTGACCGGCGCCAGAAGCGGATACAACGACTCACTGCGCTGAGTGTGAATGATCATGCCGACCCGCTCTGCGTCGGTCGTAGTTGGTTTCGCAGGAACGGGCTTAATCAATGCGCCACTAGTGTCCTGCGCCGTAAATTAGTTGATTAATTGTAGAATTGGCGGGTGGGAACCAGGGGTAGGCCGGTAGTCGAG